>NZ_JUNW01000010.1:0-30144 GCF_001075675.1 Streptococcus oralis | reverse complement strand
TTCAACTTCCAGTTTCGGAGTTTCTAGAACTAAATCTTTCACACCTTCAGCTGGTTGGTTACTTGAAAGGACTTTCGTTCCAACTTCGGTGATTTCTGGGATTGCTTCCTTGACTACCTCAGTCCAACGAAGAGTGCGTTTGCCTTGGGCATTTACTTCTACTAAATGACGAATTTGCCCTTCCGCTCCTGCTTGAACTAGCTGCCGTTGGCCTTTGAGAAGTTCAGAGTTTGGTCGCTCCTGACGTTCAAAGGCTGTTGTTTCAGTTTCAATAACTAGTTCAGGGAGGGCCTCAACCGTTGGGGCCACTTCATTTGGATCCATACTTCCAACATGGTGACTTTCTTCTGCAGGAGCTAGTTTCTTATTTAGCTTTTCTTTCATGTCTGCAAATGCTTGAGGAGTTGGCATCTCTGAAGCCAACAAAGTTTCTGCTTGGGCAATTAACTCAGCTTTAGGATCTTTTTCACGGACGGATTCGAGCAAACCTTCCAATTCTTCTCTAGCAGTTTGATAACGTTGATTTCCATCCAAGTCTGTCCCTGCTTGTTTCAACTCATTCAAAGCTTTGTTGACCTCTTCTTGACTGGCATCATGGTTTTCTGCAACAGCTTTCGCTGCATTGAGCTTCTCTACTAGTGCTGCTTGTTTGTCCTCGCTTGAGAAGGTATAGGCAAGGGTTGACTGACGGCCTTGGGCAGCAGTGATTTCTTGTTTTAGGTACTCATCGTTGACAGCTGCTTTTGGAGAAACCAAGACATCAAACTCAGCGGTGTGCCCCTTGTAATGCAAGGTCAAGGTTTGTCGTCCAGTCTTCTGAGCATCATAGCCCGTGATTTCAACACCTTGGTCCGTAAAGGCATGGCTTTCTTCCGTCTCATCATCATAGAGAACGCCGAAGCGGCCTTCTGCAGGATCCAGTTGATCACCTACTAGATAGTCTGTTTTTGGTTTCTGAGTAATGTACAGACCTGCTACTTCCTTTGGTTTTCCTTCATCTTGACCAGTCACTTGTACCTTCAAGTCACCGCTTACTGGAAGTCCAAGATAGCTAACTGTGAGCTTTTGTTCCCCTTTTTGATGAGCGTTGTAGCCAGATACTGTCACACCTGAGTGAGAAAGGTTAATCAGCTCGTCGGCTTGTCCCCCTTCGTATTGAACACGGAGAGTGCCGCCTCTAAGGTCCAGTTTTTCTCCCTCTTTATAAACTGTCTTCTTAGGCCCTTTTTCAAGACTAACTGCAGCAATTTTCCTCTCATCCTGTGGAATCGCTACTGCCAAGGTGTTACTGATTTCTTTGCCAGGTAGTTGGGTACGATAGTAGAGGAGAGTTGGTTGCTTGTCAAAGCCCAATGGTGCTGTTGCCAAGTCGCCTCCAGTTTCAGACTTCAAGGTTGCAATCGGTGTTTGTGAATCTGCCTTGTCGTAAACGGTGATGGTTGCACCCGCTGGAACATCAGAGAAGCCTAGTTGAACTTGATGGTTTCCAAGTGAACGGGCAGCTACCTTAGCCATTGGAATATTTTGACTTTCTGTGTCCAAGGTTTCATACATCTTCCAGTTGTAGATACGAATGGCCTTCCAAGGTGTCCCGTTATCTGAAGTGATAACTTTTAGGCGCCAGTCTTGAGCAGTGATTGGTTTGTCAAGAGTGATATCCGTAACGTGCGCTTTGTTGCCACGGACTTCCTTAGCTAGTTTCCATTCACCATCTGCATCTTTATAATAAAGGTCAAAGTCTTTGGTGTTCATCAAACCGTCGTTGACAGACTCACCACCAGCTCCCGCATGATCCATGACCCATCTAACAACGGTACGTGGCTTGGTCAAGCGAATATCCACACTACCGCTCAACTGAGCTGAAGACCACTTGTCTGACAGGCTAGTAATGGTACCGTTCAACATACCTTCAATGCCTTCTCCACCTTCAGTATTTGGGAAAGTACTACCGATAACCTTTGCACCTGGAACAATATTTTCAGCCAAAGGTCTTGGGAGAGTCGTATCCTGAACTGTCATCCCCCAGTTAAAGGAGGCCATCGCCGCTTCGGAACGGAGGCCATTTTTACCAACTGCAACGACTTTTAATTCCTGAGTCCTACCAGTCGCATTAGCAGAGCGGCTAACTTTTGGCAAGTAGATGGTTGAAGCAGATGATCCTGTCAACAAACGCCAGTTATCTCCATCTTTTTCGTAGACTTCATAGAAATCTGCATCTTGGTTACCAGCAAATTGGACCACTGCTTCAGCTTCTTGGGCATTCTTGAGAGATTGTTTCACAACAGAGAGTCCTGTTGGGGCTTGTGGTGCTTGGTGATTGTCCGAAATTGTTAATTGTCCTAGGTTGAACTGATAATCTTTTACAGCCCCTTCATGCTCGAAGAAAAGTTTGACTGCATAGATGGTTTTACCTGCTAGTGAGCTAAGGTCAAATTCTTCATTCTTCCAGTCATCAGAGAGAGTCAGTTCTTTCCATGCAGCTGCATCCTCAAATTTGTAGTCTGGAGTCGTAGAGAAGGCCATATAAACTTTAGAGCCTTTTCCTCCCTTGTGGGCAACACGAAGTTTGGTTTTCTCTGTTACTTCTAGTTTGGTAGAATACAAATTCACATCCTGGTCCGTCTTACCAGCTACATCACCTGAGAATTTAAGAGAATTTCCGCCATTGTAGGCATCTGTAAAGTCATATTCTGCACGAAGTTTTTCACCTGTCGAAGTCTGCCACCAGCGCCATGTTGGCAAGACACCTGAAACAGAACGGTAGTTCCACTCAGAATCCTTAGAAACTTTACCGTCAACAAACCATTTTCTACCATGACCTGTATTAAAAGAGGTGGTGAAGGTACGTCCTACTGCTGGTGTACGGTCAGCAACTAAATTGGCAATTCCATACCACTCTTTGTCAGCTGGTTTTTGAGCCGTTGGATCTCCTTGGTAACCTGTAAAGAAGATGTCTTCGTTCTTGTGGTAGTCTTCGCCTGTTTTTCCTAGACTGGTAATCGTATCTGGTGCAAAAAGTCCAAGTGACAAACGCAACTTACCCTTTTCATCCAAGAGAGCATCCCATTTGACTTTGGTCTTATAAGAACCACCTTGTTGCAATTCCAAGCCTGCAAAGACATCATATTGGCTACGTTCTAGCCATTTGGCCATCTCTACGGAGTGGTCATTCTTTTCCTTGTTCCAGTTGAAATTGGCAAAGAATTGGTCCGCAGGAACTTTGTCTCCTTCTTTTTGCATGAACTGGTAGTTGTAATCACCTAGACCATCTTCGTGGTAACGACCGTATTTGTAGGTCATGGCATCGTACCAAGCATACTTGATTGGGTGGTTGACTTTGGCTGCATATTCTTTTGTATAGAGCATGAATTGGCGCATTTTTTCACCAAGAGGTGCTACCAATTCCCCCGTTGTTTCCTGATTAATGAAATAGCCATCAAATCCGTAATACTTAGCAAGATCAACGAGCTTGCGTGCGATAGGGAAGCTGCCATCCTCATCTTGTTTCAAGGCAGCGGCAAATTTCTCTTGGTCAGCAATACTGTTTGACCAGTTGAAAAAGAGTGTTCCATAAACGGGAACTCCGTTGCGGTGACCGGCATCAATGACATCTGGAGTTGGAACTAGACCTTCCCAGAAGACCATTGAATCCAAGTATTGCCAGTAGTCAAAAGCATAGGCCTTGAATTCTTCTCCACCAACAGAAGCGTGGTCTTTAGCCTTTGAGTTGGTATTTGCCAGCGCCTGAACCTTGGCTCTTCTGCTTGCTTTTTCATTGACCAACTGCCCTCTGTGGCGCTTGGCGAGTTCAACTGATGAACGGTTAATAGGATCATCCTCACGCGCACCCGGTTCCCATTTTAACAAATCTTCCCAAGTATCAAATTTGATTTCTTTTGGTCGGAGACTCTTTTCTTCATTTTTAGGAACGTCTGCTAGACTTGGTTTGTCGGCTTTATTGTCAGCCACTTGAGGAGTTTCCTCAGGCTTGACTCCTTCTTTGTCAGTTGGTTGAACAGGTTTTTCAGTTTTATCTTTCGGAGCTGGCTTTGCTTCTTCTTTTTCATTGAGCAAATCAGCTATTGCTGGAGTGTTTTCTGAAATGGGTTGCTCAGCTACTTTGTTTTCAGTTTCCTCTAATTGCTTTTCGAGGGCTGCGGTTTCTGGATTAGTCATTTCACTGGCACTTGTCGCTTGAGTGCTCGTACTAGCAGCTGTTTCAGGGGCAGCGACCTGTTCGGCAAGAGCTGGGCTCGCAAATAGAGCTGAACCAATCATCAAGGAACAAGCCCCGATTGACAGCTTACGAATACTGTAACGGCAACGTTTTTCAAAAAATAGATTCTTCATCTTATCCTCCTAATAAAATATAAAGTAAGCGCTTTACTTTTTGATAAAAAGTAACTGTTCATAGTGGACACCACCCGAACAGAATCATCTTCATTTTATCTTATATGAAAGCGATGTCAATCTATTTGACACAAAAACTATAACTAGGATAATAATCAGTAAAATTTGGACACAATCCTATAAATCATCTATACTTAAAGGGAATCTATCTCTCATTTTAAAAGAAAGTTCTTGTTTCTTATGAAAATTTCAGCTAAACACTTGTGAGATTTACTTTTATCCTTTAAAATAGAATAGGAGAAATTCCGCGATTATTTTTCGGAGGAAAAAGAAATGTCCATTAATTGGCAGGAAATTTTATTTCACTTTTTAGGTGGTCTGGGACTATTTTTATATAGTATCAAGACCATGGGAGACGGTTTGCAACAAGCTGCTGGAGATCGCCTTCGTTTTTACATTGACAAATACACCAGCAATCCCTTCTTCGGTGTGCTGGTTGGTATCGGTATGACGGCGCTGATTCAATCAAGTTCTGGTGTTACAGTCATTACAGTAGGACTTGTCAGTGCAGGACTTTTGACCTTGCGTCAGGCTATCGGTATTGTCATGGGTGCCAATATTGGAACCACCGTTACATCCTTTATCATCGGTTTTAAGCTAGGAGATTACGCCTTACCTATGCTCTTTATCGGAGCAGTTTGTCTCTTCTTCACCAAGAATCGCTCCATCAATAACATCGGACGGATTATCTTTGGTGTAGGAGGTATCTTCTTCGCTCTCAATCTTATGAGCGGTGCAATGGAGCCGCTAAAAGACCTACAAGTCTTTAGAGACTACATGGTTGAACTAAGCAAGAGTCCTATTCTTGGTGTCTTTGTCGGAACCGGACTGACACTACTCATTCAGGCTTCATCCGCAACTATCGGTATCTTACAGAACCTGTATGCAAGTGGTCTGATTGACCTACAAGGTGCCCTACCGGTCTTGTTTGGTGATAATATCGGAACAACCATTACAGCTATCATTGCTTCTCTTGGAGCCAATATCGCTGCTAAACGTGTTGCCGGTGCCCACGTCGCCTTTAACGTGATTGGTACGGTTATCTGTATTGTCTTCCTTGTTCCTTTCACTGGCTTGATTCAATGGTTTGAATCTACTCTCAATCTAGCGCCAGAAATGACCATTGCCTTTGCCCACGGAACCTTTAATATCACGAATACCATTATCCAGTTCCCATTCATCGGCACCTTGGCTTACCTTGTGACCAAGCTCATTCCTGGTGAAGATGAAGTTGTTAAATACGAGGCTCTCTACTTGGATGAACAACTCATCAAACAGGCTCCTTCTATCGCTCTAGGAAATGCCAAAAAAGAACTTTTGCACTTGGGAAACTATGCAGCCAAAGCTTTTGACCTTTCCTACGACTACATCGTCAATCTAGATGAAAAACTAGCGGAGAAAGGCCACAAGACTGAAGAAGCTATTAACACAATTGACGAAAAACTCACTCGTTACCTAATTAGCCTTTCAAGCGAATCCTTGAGTCAAAAGGAAAGTGAAGTCCTAACCAACATCCTCGACTCGTCTCGTGATTTGGAACGGATTGGAGACCACGCAGAAGGGTTGATCAACCTAACAGACTATCTCCAACGCAAGAATGTTCAGTTCTCTGAGGCCGCTTTGAAAGAGCTAGCTGAGATTTATCACGCTACCACTGAGTTCATCAAAGATGCCCTTGATAGTGTGGAAGACAATGATATTGAAAAAGCTCAAAGTCTGATTGAACGCCATAAAGAAATTAACAATTTGGAACGCATTCTCAGAAAGACCCATATCAAACGCCTTAACAAAGGTGAATGTTCAACACAAGCCGGGGTCAACTTTATCGACATTATTTCCCATTACACTCGTGTATCTGATCACGCCATGAACCTTGCTGAAAAGGTCATCGCTGAACAAATTTAATTGGTAAGAAGCCACCTTAATTTAGGTGGTTTTTTTCGTCTCTTAATCAAGAATATTTTTTCTAACGTAAAAAATGCTTTGATTCACAATGGAATCAAAGCATTTTAAAGAGTTCTCCAAACATGATAGCAGAAACTGCAGTGCCTCTATACTTGGCTTCTTCTCTTTTGATAAAGCGCGCCAAGTTGATCAATTCAGGTGCTGGGTGTTTGGGATTGATGAGCAATTCACGATTGACAAGTCCTGAGAGACGGACTGCTAGTAATTGCTCATTTGTAGTGGGTAGTTTTTTAGCAGTCTCTAGGAGAGCAGCAACTAAATCTTCACTCAAACCCTGACGAGCATGGTTGTAGAGATCTCTTATAAGGCTTTCTAGGTTTGGTTCTGCCATCCCGACCACCTCCCTTATGCTTAATAATGTTTAATCAAATCAACCGTTGAACGGTCCAATTTTTTCACCAAGGCTTGCAAAAAAGCTTGAGCTTCTAGGAAGTCATCCATCGCGTAGAGAGTTTGGTGAGAATGGATATAACGAGCGCAGACACCGATAGTTGTAGATGGGACACCACCATTTTTCAGATGAGCTGCGCCAGCGTCTGTTCCGCCTTTACCACAGTAGTATTGGTACTTGATACCAGCTTCTTCAGCTGTTGTCAAAAGGAAATCCTTCATACCTGGGAGAAGCAAGTGACCTGGATCATAGAAACGAATCAAGGTTCCGTCCCCAATCTTGCCTTGGCCACCATAAACATCACCAGCAGGTGAACAGTCAACAGCTAGGAAAACTTCTGGATCAAACTTAGTTGTAGAAGTATGAGCGCCACGAAGACCAACTTCTTCTTGGACGTTCGAGCCAAGGTAGAGTTCATTTCCGAGTTTTTGACCTGATAAAGCTTCAGCTAGCTCGCTTACCATGAGGACACCGTAGCGGTTGTCCCAAGCTTTGGAGATGATATTTTTTTCATTGGCTGTCAAGATAGCGGAGCTATCAGGTACAATGGTGTCACCCGGACGGATACCAAAGCTTTCTGCCTCAGCCTTGTCCGCAAAACCACCATCAAAAACGATATCGGCAATGGCTGGTATGGTTGGTCCACCCTTTCCACGAGTCAAATGTGGAGGAACAGATCCTGAGATCACAGGAATTTCACGACCGTCACGCGTAAAAAGTTTAAAGCGTTGACTGCTAACCACCATAGGGTTCCAGCCACCGATTTCAACCACACGGAAAGTACCGTCTGGCTTAATCTCGCTGACCATAAAACCAACTTCGTCCATGTGAGAAGCGACCAAGACACGCGGTGCATCCGCAGCTTCTGAATGTTTAATCCCGAAAATACCACCCAAGCCATCTGTCACTACTTCATCCACATGCGGTGTTAACTTCTCACGAAGATAAGCACGGACAGGCGCTTCATGACCAGAGATTGCAGCAAGCTCTGTTACTTCTTTGATTTTTGAAAATAATGTTGTCATTTCAGTTCCTTCTTTCTGTCCTCCATTTTACCACTTTTTATAGGAGAAGGATAGTGGGAAGGTAAATTGGTTTTTACTCAGTTTTCCAATAAAAGAGAGTGTCAAATATTATTTCAGGAATTTTTCTTTCTTTTTACATTAAATTGTCAGAAAATTTATTGACAGATTAAAAAAATCGTGTTACATTATCTCCAAGGGTATTTTTATACCAAATCTACATGAAAGGACGGGGCATGAAACTCTCACATATTTTAACAGGCTTACTTCTACTCCTGGTCTTTCTCTCCATTAGTATTGGAACCAGTGATTTTTCTTGGGAAAAGCTCTTTGCTTTTGACCAACAGACTTGGCTTCTCTTTCAAGAGTCGCGTCTTCCAAGAACCATCAGCATTCTCCTTGCAGCCTCCAGTATGAGCATGGCAGGGCTCCTCATGCAGACCATCACTCAAAATCAATTTGCTGCTCCGAGTACAGTCGGAACGACAGAAGCCGCTAAACTGGGAATGGTGTTGAGTCTCTTTGTCTTTCCGTCTGCGAGTCTGACCCAAAAGATGCTCTTTGCTTTTGGCTCATCCATTTTATTTACCCTCTTCTTCCTGGCCTTTATGACTATTTTTTCTGTAAAGGAAAGGTGGATGTTGCCCTTGATCGGGATCATCTATAGTGGGATTATCGGTTCTATCACAGAAGTTATCGCCTATCGTTTCAATCTGGTTCAGAGTATGACGGCCTGGACCCAGGGCTCCTTCTCCATGATTCAGACCCATCAGTATGAGTGGCTCTTCTTAGGCCTCATCATCCTGATAGCCGTTTGGAAATTATCCCAAACCTTCACCATCATGAATCTGGGCAAGGAAACCAGTGAGAGTTTGGGGATTTCTTACTCCCTACTTGAAAAGCTGGCCCTCTTTCTAGTGGCACTAACGACAAGTGTCACCATGATTACTGTAGGTGCCTTGCCTTTTCTCGGAGTCATCGTTCCCAATCTTGTCCGCAAGCGCTATGGAGATAATCTGAGCCAAACCAAACTCATGGTCGCTCTGGTCGGAGCTAATCTGGTTCTGGCCTGCGATATCCTCTCTCGAGTCTTGATTCGGCCCTATGAGCTGTCTGTCAGTCTCTTGCTAGGAATCATCGGTAGCCTCGTCTTTATCCTACTTCTATGGAGAGGGGGACAAAAAGATGCAGTTTAAAAGCAAACATACCAAGCTCTTTTGCCTCCTCATTATTCTGGCCATCGGAGCTTGTCTTCTCTACTTTTGGCCCATCACTAACCTGTCTGCCTTTGCCTGGAAGCTGCGTTCCCAAAAAATCATCGTTTATCTCTTGGTAGCCATCGCGACAGGGATTTCGACCATTAGTTTTCAAACCCTGACGGAAAATCGATTTCTGACGCCAAGTATTTTGGGAATCGAAGCCTTCTATGTCTTGCTACAGACCCTGCTACTGATATTTGAAAGCAAATTTCTACAGCTTGGAAAGTCTCCTATCTTAGAATTTCTAGTCTTGCTTCTGCTTCAATCCCTCTTCTTTCTCGCCTTACAAGGTTACTTGAAGACGCTGATGAAGCAAAATTTGGTCTTCATCCTACTAATCTGCCTAGCCCTGGGAAGTCTCTTTCGAAATATCAGTACCTTCCTCCAAGTTCTGATGGATCCAAATGAATACGATAAACTGCAGAACAGTCTCTTTGCCTCCTTTCAGCATCTCAACACTTCCATCCTAGCCATCGGTTCTCTGATCATCCTCGCTTTGACAATCTTTTTCTTTCGCAAAGCAGTCGTTCTGGATGTCTTGCACCTGCAAAGAGAAACGGCTCAGATACTGGGACTAGATGTTGAAAAAGAACAGAGAGAACTCCTCTGGGGCATCGTGCTCTTGACCTCAACAGCCACTGCCTTGGTAGGGCCTATGGCCTTCTTTGGCTTTATGCTGGCCAATCTCACTTACCTGATTGTCAAAGATTATCGACACAAGTTGCTCTTTATCGTAGCCATTCTAATTGGATTTATTAGCTTAACCTTGGGGCAAGCCCTCATCGAACGAGTCTTTGCGCTGGAAATTCGCATCAGCATGATCATCGAGAGTGTGGGTGGTCTCTTATTCTTTATCTTACTATACAGGAGGGCCCGTCGGTGAAACTGGAAAACATTGACAAATCCATTCAAAAACAGGATATTTTGCAAGACATTTCCCTTGAAGTCAGTCCTCAGACACTGACAGCCTTCATTGGTCCAAATGGTGCTGGAAAATCAACTCTTCTCTCCATCATGAGCAGACTGACCAAGAAAGATCAGGGAATCCTCAGTATCAAAGGGCGTGAAATCGAGAGTTGGAATTCGCAAGAACTAGCCAAAGAGCTCACCATCCTAAAGCAGAAGATCAATTACCAAGCCAAATTGACCGTTGAAGAACTAGTCAGCTTTGGACGTTTTCCCTACAGCCGTGGTCGACTGAAGGCAGAAGACTGGGAAAAAATCCGAGAAACCCTGGACTACCTGGAACTGACAAGCTTAAAAGACCGCTACATCGATAGTCTGTCTGGTGGACAGTTGCAACGTGTCTTTATCGCTATGGTACTGGCCCAGGATACAGACTTTATCTTGCTAGACGAACCGCTCAATAATCTCGATATCAAGCAAAGTGTCAGCATGATGCAGATCCTTCGGCGACTGGTGGAGGAACTTGGCAAAACCATTATCATCGTCCTCCACGATATCAACATGGCTAGCCAATATGCGGATGAAATTGTTGCCTTCAAGGACGGTCAAGTCTTTTGCAAGGGAACGACTGCTCAAATCATGCAGGCTGACTTGCTCAGTCAACTCTATGAGATTCCTATCACGCTAGCTGATATCAATGGTAAAAAGATCTGTATCTATAGCTAGTAACTCAGAAACTCATGTTAGAGAATTCTCTGTCTCTTAGCTAATAAGCCTATCTAAGAGACTCCCTACATCGTTATCACATTTTAAAAAGGAGAAATCATGAAAACATCCCTTAAACTTTATCTCACTGCCCTAGTGACCAGCTTCTTGCTCCTACTTGGTGCATGTAGTACAAATACAAACTCAAGCACTAGCCAGACAGAGACAAGTAGCTCTGCTCCAACAGAGGTAACCATTAAAAGTTCACTAGATGAGGTCAAACTTTCAAAGGTTCCTGAAAAGATTGTGACCTTTGACCTCGGTGCTGCGGATACTATTCGCGCTTTAGGTTTTGAAAAGAATATCGTCGGAATGCCTACAAAAACTGTTCCGACTTACCTAAAAGATCTTGCAGGAAATGTCAACAATGTGGGTTCCATGGTTGAGCCAGACCTAGAAGCCATTGCTGCTCTTGAGCCGGATTTGATTATCGCTTCTCCACGTACCCAAAAATTCGTAGACAAGTTCAAAGAAATCGCGCCAACCGTTCTCTTCCAAGTAAGTAAGGACGACTACTGGGCTTCTACCAAGACCAACATCGAATCCCTAGCAAGCGCCTTTGGCGAAACTGGTACACAGAAAGCCAAAGAAGAATTAGCCAACCTAGACAAGAGCATTCAGGAAGTCGCTACTAAAAACGAAAGTTCTGACAAAAAAGCCCTTGCGATTCTCCTCAATGAAGGAAAAATGGCTGCCTTTGGTGCCCAATCTCGTTTCTCTTTCTTGTACCAAACCTTGAAATTCAAGCCAACTGACACTCAATTTGAAGACTCTCGCCACGGACAGGAAGTCAGCTTTGAAAGTGTCAAAGAAATCAATCCTGACATCCTCTTTGTCATCAACCGTACCCTTGCCATCGGCGGGGACAACTCAAGCAACGACGGCGTCCTAGAAAATGCCCTCATCGCTGAAACTCCTGCTGCGAAAAATGATAAAATTATCCAACTAACACCAGACCTCTGGTATCTAAGCGGAGGCGGTCTTGAATCAACCAAACTCATGATTGAAGACGCACAAAAAGCTTTGAAATAAACAAGAAAACCCAACATCAGGTGATGTTGGGTTATTTTTTTTCTTGATTTCGTCTGAGGGAAAAGTGATCTGGGACGGGGTCCTTACCTGTTTTCGACCAGGGGTGGCAACGTAAAATCCGAGCCAAGCCCATCAGAACACCCTTGAAGCCATGTTTTTCAATAGCCTGAATCATGTAGTTGGAACAAGTCGGCTCAAAGCGACAAGAGGGGGGAAAGGCTGAGGAGATAAAACGTTGGTAAAAGCGTACTGGCGCTATTAAGATGCGTTTCATTATTTCTTGGTTACAGCCATAGTGTGTAGTTGGCTGATTTCTTTTTTATTAAGGCGACGGGATTCTCCTGGACGAAGACCTGTCAAGTCTAAGTGTCCAAAACGTGTCCGAGACAACTTATCCACTTGAAGACCGACAGCTTCAAACATCTTTTTAACCTGATGATTACGTCCCTCATGGATAGTCAACTGCACTACTGAGCGATTTTTGACTGGATCCACTTTGAGAATTTCGTAAACAGCTGGCTTGGTTTTCTTGCCATCAATCTCAAGACCGCGGGTCAAGGGGCGGAGATTGTCCTTATTAGCCACACCTTTAACACGCGCGACATAGACCTTATCAATCTCATTACGGGGGTGAATCATCTCATCCGTAAAATCACCATCATTGGTCAAAATCAAAACCCCTGACGTATCCCAGTCCAAACGTCCCACAGGGTAGATGCGCTCCTTGACATTGGGCAAGAGGTCGACAACAGTCTTGCGGCCCTTGTCATCTGTCACACTGGAAATCACTCCACGTGGTTTGTTAAGCAGATAGTAGACCTTTTCTTCGTTGTAGATAGGTTGTCCTTCAACTTCAACCTTATCGCCAGCTTTGATAGTGGTTGCTAGTTCACGCACCACTTGGCCGTTGACCGTCACCAAGCCTTGTTTGATCAGCTCTTCTGCTTTTCTCCTACTGGCCACACCTGCGTGGGCAATATATTTATTGATTCTCATCTTCTTCTATCCTTTCACCAAATAATTGGCTTTCTTGGGCTTGAATCTCAAGCTCATCAATCACTGGCAGTTCTTCCAAATGGTTAATTCCCATGTAATCTAGGAAATAATCCGTAGTCACATAGAGGTTGGGGCGCCCCAACACTTCTTTTTTCCCATCTTCTCGTATCAAGTCAAAGGCCTGCAACTTTGCCAAGGCCCCACTCGAGTTAACCCCACGGATAGCATCAATTTCTATCCGCGTGATAGGCTGCTTGTAGGCAATGATGGACAAGGTTTCAAGAGCAGCCCGAGACAAACTTTGGTTGATGGGTGCCTTGGAGTATTCCTTCAAAATCGCTGCAAATTGAGGCTTGGTGACCAATCTGTATGCACCACCTGTCTCGATCAGGGACAAGCTCGACTCTTGGTCTTTTTCATACTTCTGGGCTAATTTTTCTAAACTCTGTTGGATGCCTGTCGGTGGAAGTGAGAGGAGTTCAGCCAACTGACGAACCCGAATCCCATCTTCACCTGCCACAAACAAGAGCGCTTCTATTTCTGCTAAAGTACTCATCTTTCCTCTCTATCAAGTCTAGCTTTGTGCCTCTTGATTTTCTTCCTTCTTTTCCATGAGATAGATATCTCCGAAACTCTCCTCTTGCACGAGGATCAGTTCCTGGGTTTTGATTAACTCTAAGGTCGCCAAAAAGAGGGTAATAACCTCTTGGACATTCTGGGCTTCCTTGAACAAATCCTGCAAGCGCAACTGGTCTCGTCCAGTCAAGGACTCTTTTACGATGACCATCATGTCCTCAATTTTATACTCATCTCGCAAGATAGTTGTATGATTCTGAGCAAATTCTTCTTTTTTCTTGGCTAGGATATTTGAAAAAGCCAAAAAAAGGTCAATGGTCGTCTTGTCATGTACGAGCTCTGCATCTTCGTAAATCAACTCTGTTGGCGCTTTGGAATAGTACCGGGCCCGATCTTGGTGCTTAGCCTCCAAGTGCTCACCCAAGAGTTTGAACTTGCGGTATTCTTCGATTTGAGAGAGAAGGTCCTGCTCCAGATCATCCTCCAAGTCTGTCACTTCTGCTACCTTTGGCAAGAGCTTGCGACTCTTGATCAGCATCAGCTGACTGGCCATGACCATATACTCGCCCGTCACTTCCAGACGCATGGCCTGCAGAGTTGAGACATAGGCTAGGTACTGTTCGATAACTTCTGTAATGGGCACATCGTAAATATCCATCTGGTACTTAGAAACCAGGTGCAAGAGTAAGTCCAGCGGCCCTTCAAAATCTTTTAATTTAATATCCATTATCTATATTTTTCTAAGGTCAGGACTGTTTTTAATCCTAGTTTTTTTGCAATTTCGTACAAATCGACCTTGTTTTCTATTTGTCTTAGAATGAACTGTTCCCGCAAGGCTTGAGCGGATAAGGTTGGGAAACCTTTCTCCTTGACAAAGGACTCCAGCTGACGAAAGGCCCACTGACGAGAGTAGGCTTTCCCTCCCCTTTCAAAGAGATAGGTCTGCCCCATCAAGGGTTCTAGCTCTGGAATCAAGGTCGTGGGAATGGTAACAATCCTCTGTTGGGAAGCCTTGTTAATTCGCAACACCTGAAAATCCAGATTGATATCTGCAACCTTAAGGGCTAAAATCTCACTTGGCAAAAGTCCCATTTCCAAAATAAGAAGCGCCAGCAAGCGTCCTTCTGAATAATTACTTTCCTGCCAAAAAGAGTCTAAGTTTAGAATCTCTGGTTTTTCAGTCTTCTTTTCAGCTTGCTTGGCTAATTCCAGACGGTAAAAACTGTCCACCTCCCCTTTTTGATAGAGAAAGTAGAGAAATTGGTTACAGGCCGAAAGTTTCCGTTTCTGGGCGCTGATTTTTAGATTGGCTAGTTGGGCTTGGTAAATCTTGAGACTAGTCTCAGAGATCCGCTCACCTACAATGTCTAAAAATTGCTCCAGATCATACCTATAAGACTGCTTTGAATTGGCAGACAAGCCCTGCTTTTTCTCTAAAAAGGCTGAAATGCTATCTCTCATTTGCATCGAATCTCATATTCCTTACTAAAGTCATGCAAGAGGGCATTAACGGCCTTGAGGATAGACTTGCGCGTGATGATTCCTTGGAAAATTCCTTCACCATCTACGACTGGCAAGAAAGGTTCATCTACCAGTTTATGGAGGACTTCAGTGATGTTATAGTCTGGAGCGACGACTGCCACATCTGTCTTGGTCATATTGACGATGTCTGTCGTTGCCATCTGTTCATCCGTCAAACCTTGCTCCATTTGATAAGCCAAAATGTCTCTCAGACCAATGGTTCCGACAAAGCGTTTGTCAAAAGTCACAACAGGGATACGGGTATAGGTGATTTGACTCAACACTAAAATCGCATGGTCAGCGTTATGGGTATCGATCAAGGCTGCTAGATTCTCAGCAGGGGTAAGAAAAGTCTCTTCCTGCTCCAATAAAAATGCTTCAAATTCCTTGGCAATCATCGAGCAAACTCCTTGGACAAGCCTGGATAAACCTCATGGTCACGTGTCAAAAAGTCTACTTTAAAATAGCTGTCATCAATCTCCACTCGAGCATAGAGACATTCTCTGATAGTCCCTCGTGGTTGGCTGATGGAGCCTGGATTTAAAAAGAGTGTTTTGCCTTCCATCCAAGCATTTGGCACATGCAAGTGACCATAGAGACAGATATCGGCATCTTCTTCCTGAGCCCAGTAGTCCAACTTTTGAAAGTTGAAATTGATATCAAACAAATGTCCATGCGTCTGGATGATCTTTGTAGGACCAAGTTGAGTCACCAAACGTTCTGGGTAGCCAGCATAAAAGTCCATATTTCCTTTGACGACATGGATGCCTTCCCAAAGAGGAGAATCGGGACGGAGTTCAGAGTCACCATCGTGAAAAATGGCATCGACTTTCCCCAGATAGCGGTCACGAATTTCTTCGACAATCAAGCTATCGCCATGGGAGTCACTCATTACAATGATGGTTTGCTTTGCCATGATGGAAATACCTCCAAAAGTTTCTTAACGGCTAAGGCACGGTGGGATTGGCTATTTTTTTCTTCAAGGGTTAATTCTGCTGCTGACTTACCTGTCTCTCCCACAAGGAAAAGCGGGTCATAGCCAAAGCCATTTTCCCCCTTGGGTTCAAAGTTGATATAACCTGGCCAGTCAGCTTCGACAACCAAGCTTTCCTTGTTTGGACTAGCTACGACTAGGGTTGTATGGAACTGGGCTGAGCGGTCCTTGAGTTCAAAGACCATGGCCAATTCGTGCAAGAGTTTGGCATTGTTTTCACGATCAGTTGCTCCTACACCAGCGAATCGCGCTGACCAGACTCCTGGCAAACCACCGAGGACATCAACTTTGAGACCAGAATCATCTGCCAAAACCATCTTGCCTGTTAATTGGGAAATAGTTTCTGCTTTAAGTCGAGCATTTTCTTCAAAGGTCATGCCAGTTTCAGCTATTTCAGGCAGATCTGGATAGTCATTGAGATTTTCCACATCGTAGCCTAACTTGTCAAAGATAGCTCGGAATTCCTTGGTCTTTCCTTCGTTACGAGTCGCAATGAGCAGAGTTTCTCTGACCTTGCTAGTTTCAAAGAAGGTTTCCACTTCAACTCCTTCTTTAGGCAATTCGACATGCAAAAGCTGTCCATTTTCAATCAAGAGCAGAGCTCCCTGACGTTGGATGACTTCTAGATTGCGACCTGCTTCGGCATTTAAAATCTCAACGATAAAGGAGAGCAGACGAAAGTTAGAAGACCAGCGCATCACCGTTATCGTAATCGGAAAGCCATTTTCCTCGTCACGAAAAATCCGCGCTAAATCCATAAAATCAAGCTCGAGAGGATCTTTGATAAGGCTATAGATGCCTCCATAGACATCCCAGACACCAACATACCAGTCCTGGTCATCCTTGTATTCATAAATTTTGTTTGTCATAAAGTTACATGCTCCACATGAATCTCTTTTTCCAGCCATTCTGCTCCAATTTGGGCAAAACTTTGGCTATTGGCTGTTGTGTAAAAACGATGTTGAAGAGGTCCCGCATCTCGGCTACGGTTGATTTCAAAATAGTTCAGCAAAACCGAGATATCCCGTACACACTCTGCCCCACTATCGATGAGCTGAACCTTTGGTCCCATGACATTTTGGATGATAGGGCGAAGGAGTGGGTAATGGGTACAACCCAAAATCAGGCTATCCACCTTGCCGACCAAGGGACGCAGGGTTTCATAAACCACTTTCTTGGTAACACTGGTTGACAGGGCACCAGACTCCACCAAGGGGGCAAACTTGGGACAGGCCAAACTTTCCACCTGTAAGTCTGGATCCAAATCATGGATTTTTTGACGATAGATGTCTGATTGGACCGTCATAGGGGTTCCAATGACCCCGATTTTCCCACCTTGACTGGACTTGATAGCTGCCGAAGCTCCTGGCAAAATCACGCCTAGGACAGGAATATCTAGTTGGGCCTTGATTTCTTCCCAGACGACCGCAGTCGCAGTGTTACAAGCAATGACAATCATTTTGACATCCTTGGTCAAGAGAAAGTTGACCAACTGCCAAGTATATTCACGGATTTGCTCAGCAGGACGGGGACCATAGGGCGCCCGTGCCGAATCTCCAATATAGACGATTTCTTCATGGGGAAGCTGGCGCATGAGCTCACGTACAACAGTCAAGCCCCCGACACCCGAATCCAAAAAACCAATTGGTCGATTATCCATACAGTCTTCTTTCTAGTCTTTTTTCTGATTGATAGTTCATCATAATTACTCGTCCTAAATAAACGGATAGACAGCTTGATAGAATGGCAACTGCCTCTCTTTTAATCATAATCAAATATCAATAGAATGCAAGGAAAAAGTCTTATCCTTGAGAACTATTGAACATAGTGAGAAGTCTGGAACTTTCATCCCAGACTTTTCCTATTTATTTCTTTTTATTGTTAGCAAGGGCTGCTTTTTGTTGGCGGATGATTTGGTGGTAAACTTGTTGTACCTTTGCTTCGCTTGGCTTTTGACCATTTGCGCTCAAGAGAGCACGAACTGCCTCAGCGTTCAAACGTGGGTTGTCCGCAAATTCTTTTTCGATTTGCTTACGAACCAAGTACATCCCTCCAAGAGCTCCTCCTAGAAAAGCTAGCACAATCAAGATAATTGCTAAAAGTAAATCCATTCTTTTTCTCCTGTTTCTTTTTGAGTCTTCTATATTATACCACAAAGTGACTTTCCTGACTAGTTTGTTTTACGCTTTCAAAAGGGGGTTAAGCCAATTCTAAGCTAGTCTAACAATCAGATTGAACTATGAAATTACGAATAATTCCACCCTTTCCTCTCTTTCTTCTACTTTTTTAAGAAAAAACAACAGCAAATATGTATCTTGCTAAAAAGCTCTTGACAAATGCTAAACGACCATTAGAATGGGAGGTGAGGAGATAAATAGAAACAATTTAAACGAAACTGCTTTATAAAATGTAAGCGGTTTCGAATAAACAAAGGAGGGTTTTATGAAAAAACACTTTTGGGAGAAATCCTGTCGCTATAGCATCCGCAAGCTGACGGTTGGGACTGCTTCTGTTTTGCTGGGAGCTGTTTTTCTAGTCAACCACACTGTAGCTGCAGACAGTGTTGAGGTCAAGCAAACTGAACCAACCTCTGTCGAAGCTATCACTAAGCCTGATAGTGAACCCAAAGCAGCTGAAGCGACTGAAACTACAAATCCGTCTCTAGCCGAAAGTCCAGTAGTTTCCGAAAGCAAGCCAGCTAACGAGACTCAAAAGACAAATAGTCAAGCTAGTGAAGAAGCCATTGTAGAAGCTAAAGAAAATAAGGAACCTGAAAAAGCAGATCAGCCTGTGACAAAGCAAGAAAACTATCAACTCAACTACGATCAGCCAACAGCTCCCTCCTATGACGGATGGGAAAAGCAAGCCCTTCCTGTCGGAAACGGAGAGATGGGAGCCAAGGTATTTGGCCTAATTGGCGAAGAGAGAATCCAGTACAACGAAAAGACCCTCTGGTCAGGAGGACCACAACCTGATAGCACCGACTATAACGGAGGAAACTACAAGGATCGCTACAAGGTCTTAGCAGAGATACGTAAAGCCCTTGAAGCTGGAGACCGCCAAAAAGCAAAACAGCTGGCTGAACAAAATCTAGTTGGACCAAACAACGCCCAGTATGGACGTTACCTAGCCTTTGGAGATATCTTTATGGTCTTTAATAACCAGAAGAAAGGACTAGATACTGTAACTGATTATCACCGTAATCTGGATATCACAGAAGCCACTACGACAACTTCTTACACTCAAGATGGGACAACCTTCAAACGCGAAACCTTCTCCAGCTATCCTGATGATGTCACTGTGACCCACTTGACCAAAAAAGGAAACAAGACACTTGACTTTACCCTTTGGAACAGCTTGACGGAAGACTTGCTTGCTAATGGCAACTACTCTTGGGAATATTCCAACTATAAGAATGGTCATGTCACTACAGATGCAAACGGAATCCTTCTAAAGGGAACTGTCAAAGATAACGGCCTCAAATTTGCATCCTATCTAGGAATTAAAACGGACGGAAAGGTGACTGTTCAGGACGAAACTCTGACCGTTACAGGCGCAAGTTATGCAACCCTCTATCTCAGTGCCAAGACTAACTTTGCTCAGAATCCAAAAACCAACTATCGAAAAGACATTGACCTCGAAAAAACAGTTAAAGGGATTGTCGAAGCAGCTAAGGCCAAAGACTACGAGACACTTAAAAAGGCCCATATCAAGGACTATCAAAGTCTCTTTAACCGCGTTAAACTAAACCTAGGCGGAAACAAGACTGCTCAAACGACTAAAGAGGCCCTTCAAGGCTATAACCCAGAAAAAGGGCAAAAATTGGAAGAACTCTTCTTCCAATACGGACGTTATTTACTCATCAGTTCTTCTCGTAATCGAACAGATGCCCTTCCTGCCAACCTACAAGGAGTCTGGAATGCTGTAGACAATCCACCTTGGAATGCTGACTACCACCTAAATGTCAATTTGCAAATGAACTATTGGCCAGCTTACATGAGCAACCTTGCTGAAACAGCCAAGCCAATGATCAATTACATTGACGACATGCGCTACTATGGTCGTATCGCCGCCAAGGAATACGCTGGTATCGAATCCAAAGACGGACAAGAAAATGGTTGGCTGGTCCACACTCAGGCGACACCATTTGGCTGGACTACTCCAGGCTGGAATTACTACTGGGGTTGGTCTCCAGCTGCTAACGCTTGGATGATGCAAAACGTCTATGATTACTACAAGTTCACCAAGGACGAGACTTATCTCAAAGAAAAGATTTATCCTATGCTCAAGGAAACAGCTAAGTTCTGGAATTCCTTCTTGCACTATGACAAGGCCAGCGACCGTTGGGTGTCTTCTCCATCCTACTCACCAGAACACGGGACCATTACCATCGGAAATACCTTTGACCAATCGCTAATCTGGCAGCTATTCCACGACTACATGGAAGTCGCCAACCATCTGAATGTCGACCAAGACTTAGTCACAGAGGTCAAGGCTAAATTTGACAAACTAAAACCCCTTCACATCAACAATGAAGGACGCATCAAGGAATGGTACGAAGAGGACAGTCCCCAATTCACCAATGAAGGGATTGAAAATCACCACCGCCACGTTTCCCATCTAGTTGGTCTTTTCCCAGGTACGCTCTTTAGCAAGGACCAGGCTGAATACTTAGAGGCTGCGCGTGCTACCCTCAACCACCGTGGAGATGGTGGTACAGGTTGGTCTAAGGCCAATAAAATCAATCTCTGGGCTCGTCTGCTGGACGGTAACCGTGCCCATCGCTTGCTCGCTGAACAACTCAAGTATTCAACCCTAGAAAATCTTTGGGATACCCACGCGCCTTTCCAAATCGACGGAAACTTTGGGGCAACCAGTGGGATGGCAGAAATGCTCCTCCAATCTCATACAGGCTATATTGCACCATTGCCAGCCCTTCCAGATGCCTGGAAGGACGGTCAGGTTTCTGGCTTGGTTGCCCGTGGAAACTTTGAAGTCAGCATGAAGTGGAAAGATAAAAACCTGCAAAGCTTGTCCTTCCTTTCAAATGTCGGTGGAGACCTGGTTGTAGATTATCCAAATATCGAAGCTAGCCAAATCAAGGTAAATGGCAAACCAGTCAAGGCAACGATTCTCAAAAACAATCGCATCCAACTAGCAACACAAAAAGGTGACGTCATTACCTTTGAACACTTCCCTGGTCGTGTAACCAGTCTGACAGCCGTTCGACAAAATGGAGTCACTGCCGAACTCACCTTTAACCAAGTAGAAGGCGCTACCCACTATGTCATCCAAAGACAAGTGAAAGACGCGTCTGGTCAAACCTCTGCAAGCAGAGAATTTGTAACCAATCAAACCCACTTTATTGACCGATCACTAAATCCTCAACTCGCCTATACTTATACTGTCAAGGCTATGCTGGGCGAAGTTTCCACACAAGTTTCTGAACAGGCCACTGTCGAAACCTATAGCGAGTTGATGGACGACCGAGATAGCCGCATCCAGTACGGAGCTGCCTTTGGAAACTGGGCAGACTCAGAATTATTTGGAGGAACAGAGAAATTTGCTGACCTTTCAAAAGGAGACTACACAGACGAAGATCTCACTGCTACCATTCCTTTCACTGGCGTTGGTATCGAAATCTATGGACTGAAATCGTCTGAACTAGGTCTTGCCACTGCTAAAATTGATGGCAAAGAAGTCGGGGAGCTTGACTTCCATACTGCTGGAGCAACTGAAAAAGGTAGTCTCATTGGTCGCTTCGCAGGACTATCTGACGGACCTCACACATTGACTCTTAGTGTTAAACGTGAGCACAAAGGACGTGGTAGTGAGCGCTCGAAAATTTCATTAGACTACTTCAAGATCCTAGCAGGAACAGGCAATACGATTGAAAAAATAGATGATCGCGATTCGCGCATCCAGTATGGTGCCCAGTTTAAGGACTGGTCTGACCCTGAACTCTACGGAGGTACGGAAAAATACGCTGATATTAACAACAGCGACTCTAGTGCAGCTTCAGAAGCTCAGGCAACTATTTCCTTTACAGGGACGGGTATTCGTATCTTTGGCTTAAAGAGCCTCGCTCTTGGACGAGCACGTGTTACACTAGATGGCAAAGAAATGCCAAGTCTAGACTTCTACACTTCAGGTGCAACTGAAAAGAGAGCTTTTATTGGTGAATTTACAAACCTTACTGACGGTCCGCACACCCTGACACTACAAGTTGACCCAGATTCGCCAGAAGGTCGCAAGAAAATCTCTCTAGACTCCTTTGATATCATCAAAGCCCCTGCTGTTGGTATAGATAGCCCGAGCATTGCGCCTCTTAAGGAAAATGACAAAACCATTTCCTTAAGCCTACCAGCTGGAGATTGGGAAGCCATCGCAGTGACCTTCCCAGGTGTCAAAAATCCTCTAGTTTTGCGTAAGGTGGATGAAACACATCTAGTTACAAGTGGAGATCAGACTATCCTATCAATCCAAGACAATCAAGTTCAAATCCCAATCCCTGAAGAAACCGATCGCAAAGCTGGAAATGCCATTGAAGCTTATACCATTCAAGGAAATACCACAAGCAGCCCTATCGTAGCCGTCTTTACTAAAAAGGATGAGAAAAAGGTTGACGAGAGTCAGCCAACTACAAGAAAGGGGGACGAACCAGCTCCTACTGTTGAAATTCCGGAATACACCGATCCTATCGGAACGGCAGGGCAAGAGGAACCACCTACAGTGACAATTCCTGAATACACTAAACCTATCGGGACTGCAGGGCAAGAAGTGCCACCCACTGTAGAAATGCCTGAATACACCGAACCTATCGGAACGGCGGGGCAAGAAGAGTCTCCTACTGTAGAAAAGCCTGAATACACCGAACCGATCGGAACAGCAGGTCAAGAGGAAGCACCTACTGTTGAAAAACCTGAATACACCAAACCTATCGGAACTAGTGGGGATCAGGCTGCTCCAAGCCTTAGCCTTCCTGATTATCCAGTTCGAGTCTTAAAAGATAAGGAAACTGGAATAGAAATCATCGGTGGAGCCAGCGACTTAGAAGGAATTTCTCACGTTTCTAGCCGACGTGTCCTAGCTCAAGAACTCTTTGGCAAGACCTATGATGCTTACGACCTACAGCTTAAAAATCCAACCGATCATAGCTTGCAGCCAAAAGGCTCTGTCTTGGTTCGCTTGCCTATTTCAGCTAGCGTAGAAAACATCTACTACATCACTCCGACCAAGGAGTTGCAAGCCCTTGATTTCACCGTTCAAGACGGAAAGGTAGAATTCATCACTAATCATTTCAGTACCTATGCTGTCGTCTATCAAGCTACTGGAACAAGCTCTAACACTGAGGAAAAGCCAAGTGCTTCAGATGCAGAAACCTTGGCACACGAGACTGAACAACTTTCAGCTAGTCCGAGTCTTGCTAAAGCTGGAAATCATTCTCCTAAAGAACAACTTCCAGCAACAGGAGAAGCATCTAACCCACTCCTCTTCTTAGCAGGCCTTAGCCTAGCCCTAACAGCCACTTTTATGTTAAAAGGAAGAAAGGATGACTCCAACTAACCTTTAAACACACAAAAACAGGATGAAGATCACCTTCATCCTGTTTTATTTTGTCATCAAAACTTAGTTTTACAGTAGGTATAAAAAGACTAAGGTCAAGAGACTTGCTAGAAGCCCAACTCCCCAAAAGAAGAAGTCAACCTTCCACTCACTCCAAGGATTGCCCTTGCCTGAGAATCCTCCAAGCTCAAAATGGTGATGCACAGGTGTCATACGGAAAATACGCTTTCCACCACTAAGTTTGAAGTAGGTAACCTGCATCATAACAGAGCTTGTCTCAAAGACATATATAATCCCAATCAGTAAAAGGGTCCATTCTTGGTGGAGGGCCATAGAGATTGCTGCCAACATCCCCCCTAAAGCCAAACTCCCAACGTCCCCCATGAAGACCTTGGCAGGCTTGTGGTTAAAGACGAAGAAACCTAGCAAACCACCAATCATGGCAAGAATCACAAGAAGGATATCCAGTTGATTTTGCATATAAGCAATCACACCGTAGGCCGATAAGCTAATCACCACTGAAATACTTGCTAAGCCGTCAATCCCGTCCGTCAGATTCACCGCATTTGAAAAGCCAACTAGCCAGAAAAGGGCAAAGAAAATATAGAAAATTCCCAGATGAACTTGGTAGCCAAAAACTGAAAGCATGTCGCCACCACGCTCATAAAAGAGGTAGAAAATCACTCCTCCAAGGAGCTGGAGAGCAAGTTTTTGCTTGGGATTTAAGCCTTCGTTAATCTTACGAAAGACCTTGAGGAAATCATCCAAAAAACCTACCAATCCATACAAAACCAATATAAACAAAATCATGCCTACATTGTTGGTCAATTGTTGAGTAAAGAGAGCAACCAGAAAGCTCACAACTACTGCAACGATAAGGAAGACAAGACCTCCCATGGTTGGAGTCCCAGCTTTAGCTTGGTGTTGCTTGACATCCTCGTGCATCTGCTGACCTGTAATCTGCGCTTTTCGATAAAATCGGATAAAGGCTGGAATACCAATCAAGGTCAATAGAAAGGCTAGAACTCCAGCACTAATGGAACTAATCATCTTAATCTCCTAAAGTTATTTTCATTTTTTTAATGTCTTTGAGGGCTGTATTGGCACGGACACTTTGTTTCTTGACCGTTTTGCCACTACCTTCCCACTCGACTTCTATATTCAGCCATTTGGCAAATGTTTGCACATTTTCATCTGTCCAGCCGTATATATCAGGCATTTCTTCGACCTTATCTGACAGGATCAAGATCTGCTGATTGGCTTCCAAATTATCTCCTTCAGAAACCGAGAGTTCCTTGATCTTGGTTCCTGTTCCGATAACGATTGGTTGGACAAGGTTACGACGCAATTCCTCTGCTAGGTCACCCGGAGTAAAGTCCTTGGTAGCTGGCATGGTATAGCTTGTCGTCTTGCTGACCTGATCCAAGTTCTTGGCAGTTGACTGAAGATTGAGGGATTCTTTCATGGCAGAAGCTCGCTCAAGGATTGGGTTGGCAAACTCTCCCAGCTGAACACCAGAATAATGCTCTGGCTGTTGAACCGTTACATAGAGGATAAAGTCAGGATTTTCTGCAGGATGCATCGACACAACAGAGAAGATATAGTTGGTTTCACCTGTCAGGTAACCCCCATTCTTCTCATCAGCAATCTGAGCAGTCCCGGATTTCAGGGCAACATTTTGCCCCGGAACATTGACATTTGGTTTTCCTGTACTGTGGTTGTACATGGTACCGTAGACAGGATCTGTTCCGACCATGACCATGTGCTCCCGAGTAGAGGACGCTGCTGCTTTTGACACAGGATTTCCGACAATCTCCTTTTGAGACTTACGAACAGACTGGTCATTTGGATCATAGAGGGCACTGATAAATTTCGGTTCCAACATAACCCCATCGTTAGCAATAGCTGTAAAGGCACGAAGCATCTGGGTCTGGGTAACAGAAATCCCTTGTCCAAATGAACTCATGGCGATATTGACAATGTTATCAGCAGGCAATTGACCTGTGTACTCATCCGCCAGACCAAAACGGGTCGGCACCCCAAACTTAAAGCGGTTAAGGTAGTCCAGCCAGGTTGCATCCCCCATCTTTTGCTCAAGCAAGGTCATCCCGATGTTACTTGAGTGGGCAAATCCTTGAGAGAAGGTCATGGTGCCACCACTAGTCAATCCTTCATTGACGTCCCAGTCTCGAATGGTCGCATCTGCTATTTTCAATTCACTGCTGTTAAAGTATTCGCCACCAGGGAAGGTATTGTTATCAATAGCTGAGGCCAACATCATTACCTTCATGG
The DNA here is from genome assembly GCF_001075675.1 of Streptococcus oralis. Taxonomy (GTDB): domain Bacteria; phylum Bacillota; class Bacilli; order Lactobacillales; family Streptococcaceae; genus Streptococcus; species Streptococcus oralis_V. The sequence goes on along the minus strand of NZ_JUNW01000010.1, from coordinate 4,449 downwards.
TCGATCCTGGCTCATAGTTACTTTGATAGAGGATATCACGCCAGACAAAGTCTTTTGTGATGCCATCCTTGGTATCTGCATTAAAGGTAGGCCGTTGGGTCGTAGCCAGGATTTCCCCTGTTTTAGCGCTGACCAAGGTAGCCGTCATATACTTGCCTTTTACCTTTTCCTGAAAGGCATCCATCTGGGTTTCCATAAAGGATTGCAAGGGACTAGAAAGGGTTGTGTACACATCCTTTCCATCTACCGTTTGTTGAGAAGCTTGATCTGTACCCGGAACAATATTTCCCAGACGATCTTTCTCATAGGTGATAATCCCATCTGTACCCGCCAGAATGCTATTTAAGGAACTCTCCAACCCAGATGTCCCAATCAAACGTTTGGTGCCATCCTCATTTTCATGGAGTTGCGCTAAACCGATAAAGGAAGAAGCAAACTGTCCATTGGGATAACTACGGTTAGGGCTAGTTGTAAAGTCCACTCCCTCAACGCCAGCAGTTTTGAGGTCATTTTTAATAGCCATCATATTGGCATAGGTGATCCCATTTCCCTTGGTACCAAAGGATACCTGTTTTAGATCTGGTTGAGAAAGCTGTTCTTTGACATAAGAATCTTCCATATCTAGGTATTTATGGAAAATCTCAGCTACCTTATTAAATTGAGAATCCTCTACATAGAGAATTTTGCCTGTTGCTGACTTGTAGGTCTTGTCAATAACGGCATAGATATTATACGAAGTCGCATCCTCAGCAATAGGCGTTCCATTACGATCGTAAATGGTTCCCCGTTTTGCAGGAATCGTCTTGGTTGTTTGATGGACCTTGTTTGCTTCTTGAACCAAGTCCTTACCAAATTTTTTACCCGTTCCGATAATGACCGCAAAGTTGACCAAAAAGACAGCGAAGAGTATGACAGCCAATAAACTCAGGCTTTTCCCTACTCTTCGACGATTTTCTTCTGGAGATTTACGGTTACGAACGGCATAACGGATGATTTTTTCTTTCCACTGTTTCATTTCTTACTCCGCTGCTCGGATATTTTCGTTATTCAGCTGCAAATCCTTGGAGTTTGCAATCTCTTTCAAACGTTCTGAACGAATCAATTCATTGACCTCTTGCTTGGCATCGTCTAGCTCGGTTTTCTTTTCTTCGATTTGAGCATTGACCTTGGTCAATTCATTCTGAACTTGTAATAGCTTGGTCTGCATAAACACAACGCTAATTGCTAGGATAATCATTGTTGCAGCAATCGAAACATAGAAGGCCTTTTCCACACGTGAAAAACCTTTAAACTTCGTTTGCAATAACTGGCTTGTTTTTTCGATTCTTTCTGCCATGTTTTTCCTCTTACTTGTGAATTTTTCTAGCCACGCGCAACTTGGCTGAATGCGAACGATTGTTGGCTTCTAGCTCTTCAGCACTTGGCAAGATTGGCTTGCGGGATACCAATTCCATCTTGGGCTTAAGGTCATCTGGAATGAAGGGCAAGCCTTTGGGAACTTCCACTGCTGAAGCTTCTTTAAATAGTTGCTTGGTCAAGCGATCTTCCAGCGAATGGAAGGTAATGACCGAGATTCTACCATCCAAAGCCAGCATGTCCATGGCCTGCTGGATAGATTCATCTGCAGCGCCCAGCTCATCATTGACTTCGATTCGGATAGCCTGGAAAATCTGCTTGGCAGGGTGCCCCTTTTTCTTGAGTTCCTTAGCAGGCTTGGCCGACTTGATAATCTCTGCCAACTCCGTCGTCGTCTCAATTGGTTTCACCTCACGCGCTTGCTCAATCTTACGAGCTATCTGTTTAGAGAATTTATCCTCACCATACTTGAAAAAGATCCGAACCAAGTCATGATAGTCATAATGATTGACCACCTCATAGGCCGTCAGACTAGCTTCCTGATTCATGCGCATATCCAGTGGGGCATCCTTTTTATAAGAAAAGCCACGCTCACGTTGATCTAGCTGAGGACTGGACACTCCTAAGTCATAACAAATTCCATCAATTTCCTGGACACCAGCCTCTTGTAAACGTGCCTGCAAATGACGGAAGTTATCCTTGATAAAGGTTACCATCCCCTTTTCGATATAGGGTGCCAACCGTTTTTGCGCATTGTCAATGGCATTTTGGTCCTGGTCAAAGGCATAGAGATGCCCTTTTTTGCTCAATTTACTTAATAAATATTCGCTATGGCCTGCTCCGCCCAAAGTCGCATCAACGTAGATACCGTCAGGTTTTACGTCAAGCATATCAATCGTTTCATGAAGCAAGACCGTTACATGATGAAATTCTTTTGTCATATCTTATCTATTTTACCACAAATCTGACCAGCTTGCACTTGTCAGACAAGGCTAAGTTTCTTCGAAAAAAATTCTCAAAAATATGTCGTATATACTTGACATCTCATCCCCAAAAGAATATAATATAGTCAAATATATGCGACATATTAGAAAGGAGACCCTATGAATCGTGTCAAAGAATTCCGTAAGGAACTGGGCATTTCCCAGCTCGAGCTCGCCAAAGATATCGGTGTCTCGAGACAGACCATCAACATGATTGAAAACGACAAGTACAATCCAACCCTGGAACTCTGTCTCAATCTTGCCCGCAGCCTCCAAACCGATCTTAACAGTCTCTTTTGGGAAGACGATTTTTAAAAAAGGAGCAAACAAATGAAAAAAGAAACTCTTACTGACAAACTCATCAAACGCACATACGGCATTTCTGGCCCCCTTGACGAACACAAACGGCGCGAGGCCGATCGTATCGGGAATCAGGTCTTTATCGTTCTCTTTTATCTCATGATATTTGGCAACCTCATCCCCTTTATCCTTGCTTATAAATACCCACAAATTGTCGCTATCGGCTATCCTCTCGTGGTGTTTGGCATTTCGATGATGGCTGCCCTCTATGTGGTCTCTCAAACCAAGAAAACGGGCATCACAGCTATTGACCCCGAAATGCTGAGTCAAAAAGAAAGTAAACAACTACATTTTCCGGGTCTAAAAGCGGGTCTGATCTATGGCATGGGCATGTTCTTTGGAATACCGCTTCTGAATGTCCTAACCGATGATAGCAAGGGTTATCTTGGTTCTCTTTTAAATGCAGGGCATTTTGTATCAACTATCCTAGCTACCCTCTTCTTCGGAGTGACCATACAAATTATCGTCTCTCTTCGCATTCGAAAAGCCAAGAAAGATCGAGAAGACGACTAGGAGGTTCCTTATGAAATCACTAGCTAGACTACTGATCAGTCATGTTTTTATCAGTATCTTTGTTACCTTTTTCCTACTTTCTGGACATATTGAGCATCCTTTCTTGATTATCTTTCTTTTATTCCTTCCTGTATTGAACAAGGGACAGAGATTCCAGAAAATCCAATCAAAAAAAATACGTCTTCTAAACGCATCTCTCTGTTTTATCCTCGTATCCTTTCCACAACTTTTAACAAATCCTATGGATTGGAGATACCTGGTATTTCTAATAATCTGTATCATTTCGAGTTTGGTCTACTTCTATACTCTCTATCAACTCTTTAAAGAAATCAATCAAAAATCGCTCATTTAGGAGATTACTCCCATGAAAAAAGAAGATCTCACCACTCGCTTACTCAAACTATTCTTTCACATACAAGGCCCCTTTGATGAATGCCGCCAAGAGATAATCTACAGGGCTTGTGCCCGTGCCTTGATCCAAATCGTTTACTCCTCTCTCCTACTCTTCTTGTTCTATCTCCTATTTGGACGCTTCATAGAGTTGGTTCGAGATGCCATGCCCTACCTCTATTTTGGACTTATCTTCGTCCTCTCATCTAGGGCGAGACTAGCAGTTCGCAATTTACATTTGGACAAGGATGACCAGTCCGAAATCCATCACAAAAGCTACAGCAAAAGTCAAATCAACCTTCGTAGTTGGGGTGTATTCATCAGTATTCCAATTGGCTTGTTTGTCTTATCAGCCTTTCACAAACTCTTTGTTCAGCATCTTCCCCTCGATACCTTTTGGGACAATCTCTCCCAGTTCGATAAAACGCTCCCTTTACTAGTCTTGGGATTGGGAATTGGTGCCATCTTTGGAACCATGACCTATGCCTTTTTATCGGAACACGTTAAAAAATAGACCAAGATTCACTAATTTCTCATTTCATAGGCAAAGAATCCCACCTAGCTCGTTCTAGGTGGGATTTCCACTTCAATTCATAGAATAATTTCCAAAATATCTACTGACCCTCGTCACCAATTCTCCCACTGGGTTTCAACCTTGACATCACCATAGTTGCTTGGCGAGTACTTGCTGTCATAAATCGAACACCAGTCTTTTAAGACTTTTTGATTGACGATTTCGTCGTAATAAGAATCCAAGTCCTTGGCAGTGATACCATACTGCTCTAGGTAGGATTTCACCTGAGCTTCGTCTTCGATATAAGTTTCCGTATCTGCTTTCTTTAAACCT
>NZ_JUNW01000001.1:0-23227 GCF_001075675.1 Streptococcus oralis | reverse complement strand
CTCTTCGGGTTGCAGTGCTATCCCTGAAACTTTGGTTTCTAAAGAACTGAAATTGCGATTAAATAGTTCGCCCCCAGTGTTAGATGGCTCTTGACTTCGGTCAAGGGCTTTTCCTTGCCTGTTCAGTAAGCACTCCACTCCATGCTATGTCTACATCGTTATACTTATAGATTGACTTCTTAGCCTCATAGATGATAGAATTAAGTAAAGGTTGAGATCGAGTTTGATTTGGTGACAAGTCATTCAAAGGTTGCGATGCATTCGCTTCAGGTAGAGGTGCTGCCATCTGGACTGCTCCAGGAAAATCCCCGAGTTTTGTCTCAGCCTTTTTATTTGCTCTTGAGATTTCTCAAGAGTTTTTCTTTTTTCAAAGGTATCATTCTGTCCCAGCCATCTACACCAACGATTAATGAAACTAGAACTATATTCTTCCTTAAATCTACTATCTCTTTAGATTCCCCCTTTAATTATAACACCTAAGCGCTCTCCGACCAAATCCTACCTGTCTTTTTGCTCCTTCTTCCCCTCCAGACTTTCTCCATTTCCGTCTTTTACTAATTTTTCATTTTATGGTATAATTGAAATAATTGTAACGAATCAAGGTCAATCTAGACACAAAATGGAATGAAATCAAGCAAATATCTGCTAAAAGTTTGGAATAAGCTGACCTGTAAATAGAAAGGAACTATATGATTTACAAAGTTTTTTATCAAGAAACAAAAGAACGTAGCCCACGTCGTGAAACAACACGCTCACTCTACCTAGACATCGATGCTAGCTCAGAACTTGAGGGCCGTATCGCTGCTCGCCAACTTGTCGAAGAAAACCGCCCAGAGTACAATATCGAATTTATCGAACTCTTGTCTGACAAATTGCTAGATTACGAAAAAGAAACTGGCGCTTTCGAAATCACGGAGTTCTAATATGGCCTACACTCTTAAACCTGAAGAAGTCGGCGTTTTTGCCATCGGTGGTCTAGGAGAAATCGGGAAAAACACATACGGAATTGAATACCAAGATGAGATTATCATCGTCGATGCTGGGATTAAATTCCCAGAAGATGACTTGCTAGGTATCGACTACGTTATCCCTGATTACTCTTACATCGTGGACAATATCGACCGCGTCAAGGCTGTTTTGATTACTCACGGACATGAGGACCACATCGGTGGGATCCCTTTCCTGCTCAAGCAAGCAAACGTCCCTATCTACGCTGGACCACTTGCCCTGGCTTTGATCCGTGGAAAACTCGAAGAACACGGCCTCTTGCGCAACGCCAAACTTTACGAAATCAACCACAACACTGAGTTGACCTTTAAAAATCTCAAGGCAACTTTCTTTAGAACCACTCACTCTATTCCAGAGCCTTTGGGGATTGTCATTCATACTCCTCAAGGGAAAATCGTCTGTACGGGTGACTTTAAGTTTGACTTTACTCCAGTTGGAGAACCTGCAGACTTGCACCGGATGGCTGCCCTTGGGGAAGATGGTGTGCTCTGCCTCCTCTCTGACTCGACAAATGCGGAAGTACCAACCTTTACCAACTCTGAAAAAGTCGTTGGTCAGTCCATCATGAAGATTATCCAAGGTATTGAAGGACGTATCATCTTTGCATCCTTTGCCTCAAATATCTTCCGTCTCCAGCAAGCAACAGATGCTGCTGTTAAGACTGGACGCAAGATTGCTGTCTTTGGTCGTTCTATGGAAAAGGCCATTGTCAACGGGATCGAACTTGGCTACATCAAAGCTCCTAAGGGAACCTTTATCGAGCCAAATGAAATCAAAGACTATCCTGCAGGCGAGGTTCTGATCCTCTGTACAGGTAGTCAGGGTGAGCCGATGGCAGCCCTCTCTCGTATCGCTAATGGAACTCACCGTCAGGTGCAACTCCAACCCGGCGATACCGTTATCTTCTCTTCAAGTCCAATCCCTGGAAATACGACTAGCGTCAACAAGCTGATTAACATCATTTCTGAAGCTGGTGTCGAAGTCATTCACGGTAAAATCAACAACATCCACACCTCTGGACACGGTGGTCAGCAAGAGCAAAAACTCATGCTCCGCTTAATTAAGCCAAAATACTTCATGCCTGTCCATGGTGAATACCGCATGCAAAAAGTCCACGCTGGACTAGCGGTGGATACTGGTGTCGAGAAGGACAATATCTTTATCATGAGCAATGGTGATGTACTTGCCCTTACTGCTGACTCAGCTCGTATCGCAGGCCACTTCAATGCCCAAGACATCTATGTCGATGGCAATCGTATCGGTGAAATCGGTGCAGCTGTCCTCAAAGACCGTCGTGATCTATCTGAAGACGGTGTCGTACTTGCAGTCGCAACTGTTGACTTCAAATCTAAAATGATCTTGTCTGGCCCAGACATCCTCAGTCGAGGATTTGTCTACATGAGAGAATCTGGTGACTTGATTCGCCAAAGCCAGCGCATCCTCTTCAATGCTATTCGTATCGCACTGAAGAACAAAGATGCTAGCGTGCAATCTGTCAATGGTGCCATTGTCAACGCTATTCGTCCCTTCCTCTATGAAAATACGGAACGTGAACCAATCATTATCCCGATGATCCTCACACCAGATGAAGAATAATACTCTTCGAAAATCAACAAAACAGCCCCGTCTTCGGAGCTGTTTTTCTATGCTTTCTTTTCTTGATTTTTAGAAATACTACGGTTTTTACCTTCCAAATAGACCATCAAAATAGAAATATCTGCTGGGTTTACTCCCGAAATACGGCTGGCTTGGCCGATGGTTTCTGGATTGATAAGTTTGAACTTCTGGCGAGCTTCTGTCGCGATAGAATCAATATCATCCCAGTCGATATTGGCTGGAATGCGTTTTTCTTCCATGCGTTTCATCTTGGCAACCTGATCCATGGCTTTGGAAATATAGCCTTCGTACTTGATTTCTGTTTCAATCAATTCGATAATCTTGTCATCCAAGTCCTCAGAAGCTGGTCCGATGAAGGCCACCACATCTTGGTAAGAAACTTCTGGACGGCGAAGAAATTCCTTGGCTGTCACCGCATCTGTCAACGGCTTGAAGCCCATCTCCTCAACCTTGGCATTGGTTTCCTTGACTGGCTTGAGTTTGATGCTATCTAGTCGCTGCATCTCATTGTCAAATTGGTTTTTCTTGATTTCAAAGCGAGCCCAGCGTTCATCATCTACAAGTCCAATCTCGCGCCCCATCTCTGTCAAACGCATATCGGCATTATCATGACGGAGGATGAGGCGGTATTCAGCTCGACTGGTCAAGAGACGGTAGGGTTCAATGGTTCCCTTGGTCACCAAGTCATCAATCATCACCCCAATATAACCGTCGCTGCGCTTCAAAATCAATTCAGGCTTGCCTTGGATTTTCAGAGCCGCATTGATACCAGCGATAATCCCTTGGCCAGCAGCTTCTTCGTAACCTGACGTTCCATTTGTCTGACCAGCAGTAAAGAGTCCTGAGATTTTCTTGGTTTCAAGTGTTGCACGCAACTGATGAGGCAAGACCATGTCGTACTCAATAGCATAACCTGTTCGCATCATCTCTGCATTTTCCAACCCTTTGATGGAATGAACCAGCTCGCGCTGTACATCCTCAGGCAGACTGGTTGAAAGCCCTTGAACATAGACTTCCTCTGTATTGCGCCCTTCTGGCTCAAGGAACAGTTGGTGGCGTTCCTTGTCCGCAAAGCGCACAATCTTGTCCTCAATTGACGGACAGTAACGAGGTCCCACTCCCTTGACCACACCTGTAAACATAGGCGCACGATGGAGGTTATTTTGGATAATTTCATGACTGGTACCATTGGTATAGGTCAACCAGCATGGCACTTGATCCTTAACATAATCCTCATCACGCGAAGTGTAGGAGAAGTGATTTGGCGCTTCGTCCCCTGGCTGAATCTCTGTCACGTCGTAATTGATAGAAGAAGCCTTGACACGTGGAGGGGTTCCTGTCTTGAAACGACCGATTTCGAGGCCCAGTTCCTTGAGATTATCAGCTAGGTTAATCGAAGCCAGACTGTGGTTTGGCCCTGATGAGTACTTGAGGTCCCCGATGATGATTTCCCCACGGAGTGCAGTCCCTGTTGTCACGATAACAGCCTTGGCAGCATATTCTTGATGAGTTGCTGTACGAACACCGACAACCTTGCCATCTTCCACCAAAATCTCATCAATCATGGTTTGACGAAGGGTTAGATTTTCTTGATTTTCGACTGTCTTGCGCATCTCCTTAGAGTAAAGCTCCTTGTCAGCCTGCGCACGAAGGGCACGAACAGCTGGACCCTTCCCTGTGTTGAGCATCTTCATCTGAATGTAAGTCTTGTCAATGGTCTTGGCCATCTCGCCACCAAGTGCATCAACTTCACGCACGACAATCCCCTTGGCAGAACCACCGATAGAAGGGTTACAAGGCATAAAAGCCAGCATTTCAATGTTGATGGTCGCAAGTAAGACCTTGCAGCCCATACGGCTAGCAGCTAGAGATGCCTCCACCCCAGCGTGCCCCGCACCGATTACAATAATATCGTATTCTTCCGTAAAATTATAAGTCATTTTCTCTCCTATTCCTCAAGATGAATGTGTCTTAGTTGGCCGTCCCAGTCTGGTAGAGCTGTTTTTAAAAAGGCTGGAACTAGATTGATCCCCTCAAGCCTATCCAAGTCAATCCACTCGCAAGGCTGCATTTTTTCGTCTTCCTTCATGGTCAATGGAGCTTCTTCAAGCAAATTCACCAGGTAATGAAACTCAATGTTGTAATAGGAAACACCGTCTTGTTCAAAACGATTTTCAACCACGAAAGCTAGCTGCCCAGCTTGAGCTTTGACACCTAGTTCTTCCTTCACTTCACGGACTACCGCGTCTTCCGTGCTTTCATTGACTTGAATCGCACCGCCGATAGTGTAATATTTACCCTTGTCTTTAGTAACTAGGAGCTTGCCATTTTGGAGAATCAAGGCTGTCGCCCGAACACCAAAAACAGTATTTCCTACTTTTGTCCGAAAGTCTTGTTGAGTCATTTTTGTCCTTTCTCTTAAACGACACAAAAACAGTCAAAACTCCAAAGAAGTGCAGGACAAAAAAGCCTGCAACATCCATGAGCTTTGACCATCATTTCTATTGCTTTTATTATTGTAGCAAATTGAGAAAATTTGTCAATCTATATGTACTGACAAACTTGTCCATCTCGATAAGCATTGTCAATCAGGCCACCACCTAGGCACTCTTCGCCATCGTAAAAGACAACTGCCTGTCCTGGTGTGATTGCGCGTTGCGGTTCCGCAAAGATAACTTCTGCCTTATCTCCTTTGACATGTACTGTCACCTTAGAATCAGGTTGACGGTAGCGGAATTTAGCCGTACATTCAAGCGTAAATTCCTCTGGCATGTTACGAGTAAAGTGGACTTGACTGGCCTCTAGGCTTGTTGACATGAGCGAGTCATGGTAGAAACCTTGGCCGACATAGAGGATATTCTTGCTTAGATCTTTTCCGACAACGAACCAAGGGGCATTGTCACCACCGTGTTGGCCACCGATACCGAGTCCGCCACGCTGACCAATCGTATAGTACATAAGGCCGGCATGCTCACCCATATCGCGACCATCCACAGTCATCATGCGACCAGGCTGAGCTGGCAGGTAGTTACTGAGAAAGTTTTTAAAGTTCTTTTCTCCGATAAAGCAAATCCCTGTCGAGTCTTTCTTCTTAGCAGTCGCAAGTCCTGCTTCTTCTGCGAGTCTGCGAACTTCAGGCTTTTCCAAATGTCCCAATGGGAACATGGTTTTTTGGAGTTGTTCTTGCGAAAGTTGACTGAGGAAATAGGTCTGGTCCTTCCCATTGTCCACGCCACGAAGCATGTGAACGATGCCATCCTCATCACGCGCCACTCGAGCATAATGCCCAGTCGCTACATAGTCTGCACCCAAGGTCATAGCATAGTCCAAAAAGGCCTTGAACTTGATCTCCTTATTGCACATAACATCTGGATTTGGCGTGCGCCCTGCACGGTATTCCGCTAGGAAATACTCAAAAACGCGGTCCCAGTACTCTTTTTCAAAATTGACAGAGTAGTAAGGAATGCCGATCTGATCTGCCACCGCAGCCACATCCTTGTAATCTTCGGTCGCCGTACAGACGCCGTTTTCATCTGTGTCGTCCCAGTTCTTCATGAAGATACCGATCACATCGTAGCCCTGCTCCTTGAGCAAGAGAGCCGTCACCGACGAATCGACACCACCACTCATCCCCACAACAACACGTGTTTTAGAGTTATCACTCATGGTAAGTCTCCCATCTATTCGTTTATTCACGATTGAAGGTCGTGTGTGCTTCAACGATTGAAGGTCGCTTGAGCAGTATTCATTATAACACGCTTGGTTGGAGAAGACAAGAAAGAGGCTGATAAATCATCTCAACCTCTCTTTCTTACTTTGCAAACGAATCAATTTTTCCCTTTAAGTTCTTTCTTCGCTTGTTCTATCTGGTATTTCACTTGCTCAAAGCCGGTTCCTCCTAAGGAATTCCGTCTCTGAACAGCGGTTTCTGGGCGCAAGTAGATATAAATATCCTCTTCAATCAAGGGATGGTAGACTTGCAACTCCTCCAAATCCCAATCTTGGATGTTTTTACCATGCTTGATAGAGTCTAGAACCAATTTCCCTACTATTTCATGCGCTTCTCTAAAAGGGAGTCCTTTTTCAGCCAAATAATCTGCCAGTTCGGTCGCATTCGAAAAATCATTCTCTGTGGATTGCTGCATTTTGGTCTTATTAACCTGCATGCTCGATAGCATACCTGCCAACACATCCAGAGAATTCAAAATCGTGTCTACTGTATCAAACATGCCTTCCTTGTCCTCTTGCAAATCCTTATTATAGGCCAGAGGCAAAGACTTCATGACGGTCAATAGTCCAAGCAAGTTCCCGTAAACCCTTCCTGTCTTCCCTCGAATCAATTCGGCCATATCAGGATTTTTCTTCTGGGGCATGATAGACGAACCCGTTGAAAAGCTATCAGACAAGCTAATGTACTGATACTCAAAACTGCACCAATTGATGATTTCTTCACAAAAACGGCTCATATGCATCATCAAAATGCTGGCATTTGATAGAAATTCCAAGATAAAATCACGGTCACTCACTGCGTCCAAGGAATTGGTATAGGGTTGTTGGAAACCCAATAAATCACTCGATAATTGACGATTGATTGGAAAAGTTGTCCCCGCCAAGGCAGCCGCACCCAGGGGAGATAGGTCCGTATGCTTCAAGTTAAATGCAAAGCGCTCGCTATCCCTTTGAAACATATTGTAATAAGCCATGAGATGGTGGGCAAAACTAATCGGTTGGGCGTGCTGCAAATGGGTATAGCCTGGCATGATGGTTTCCACATGTTTTTCAGCCAAATCCAGCAAAACACTATTCAGATTCGCCAACTTATCCAAGACATGGCCAAGCTGCTCCTTTAGATATAAGTGCATATCCGTTGCGACTTGGTCATTCCGAGAACGGGCCGTGTGTAGTTTCCCAGCCAGAGGACCGATTTTCTCTGTCAGCAACACTTCCATATTCATATGAATATCTTCATTTGCAATATCAAAATGAAGCTCTCCGGCCTCTAAATCTCGCAACAAAGCTTTCAGACCATCTTGGATCTGCTCTGCCTCTTCCAAGCTCAAAATGCCAGTCTGTCCTAGCATTTGAATATGAGCTAGGGAACCCATCAAATCAAATTTTGCCAGCTGGTGGTCAAAGGAAATACTCGCACCGAACTGTTCTACCCACTCTTCCACAGTGCCTTCAAATCGACCACCCCATAATTTTTTATTTTTCGGCATATCCTGTCGTCCCTTTCTATCGCGTCACTACTCTACATTTTTCTGAACTTCTGAATAAACCTTAGTCGGAAGCCCCCAAAGCTTGATAAATCCAACAGCCGCATCTTGGTCAAAAGTATCCGCACTGGTATAAGTCGCCAAATTTTCATCGTAAAGAGAATTTGGAGATTTCCGAGCCACTACCTGAGCATTCCCCTTATAGAGTTTAACTTTTGCAGTTCCATTGACAACTTTCTGTGTCTCCTTGATATAGGCAATCAAAGCCTGAGTTGCTGGGCTAACCCACAAGGCATTATAGATGAGATTGGACAACTCATTTTCGATAATAGGTTTAAAATGAGCCACTTCTCTCACAAGAGTCAAGTCTTCAATCTCCTTATGAGCTGCCAATAAAGTCACAGCACCTGGGCACTCATAAATCTCTCTTGACTTAATACCGACTAGGCGATTTTCCACATGGTCAATACGACCAACACCGTGTTTGCCTGCAATTTCATTGAGCTTTTGAATCAAAGCCGCCACTTTCATCTTCTCTCCATTGAGGGAGATGGGCACCCCACAGCTAAACTCAATGTCAATAAATTCTGGACTGTCTGGCGCCTCTTCTGGCGAAGATGTGATTCCAAATGCTTCTTCTGGCGCTTGGTTCCAAGGGTTTTCCAAGACACCACATTCATTTGCACGACCCCAAAGATTTTGATCGACAGAGTAAGGATTGTCAAGGTCAGCAGGAACTGGAACACCGTTTTCTTTGGCATATTGGATTTCTTCTTCACGAGACCATTTCCACTCACGAACAGGCGCAACTACCTTTAGATTGGGATCCAAAGCTGCAATAGAGACTTCAAACCGAACTTGGTCGTTTCCCTTACCTGTACAACCATGGGCAATTGTGGTTGCCCCCGTCTGATGAGCTATTTCAACGAGTTTTTTTGAAATAAGAGGGCGACTCAGAGCAGATACCAAGGGGTACTTTTGTTCGTAGTAGGCATGAGCCTGAAGGGCCACTAAAACATAGTCATTAGCAAATTCTTCCTTAACATCAATGACATAAGACTCAACAGCCCCAACCTTGAGAGCTTTATCATGGATGAACTCCAAATCTTTTCCTTCACCCACATCCATACAAACAGCAATCACATCATAGTCTTTTTTTAACCATGTAATAGCAACTGATGTATCCAATCCACCTGAATAGGCTAAAATAACTTTTTCCTTACTCATTTCTCTTCCTTCTTTCTATTTTTCGATAGAGGCTTTAAAAGCATCGTCAATCAATTTGTCCAACTCCCCAGAATCCTTCAACTTCTGGATGGTTTTATCAACCGCCTCTTTTAATTCTTTACTGTCTTTTTTCATCGCAACAGCGTAGGAATCTTCCTTGTCATTGTCAAAATCAAACTCAGCGATGGCTAGATCTGAATTATTCTCTACAAATCCTTTCGCCACTGGTTCCTCAAAGATAACCGCATCCAGTTGCCCTGATTTCAAATCTGTTATCAAATTTCCATTTTTAGGAAGTGAAACGAGAGAAGAATCCTGCAAGGTTTCTTTAGCCAGAGTTTCCTGGATAGAACCTTTCTGCGCTCCAACCTTTTTCTGGGCCAAATCCTTGACTGATTGGTAATTCGTTAATTCAGATTTTCTTACGATAACCTTATTTTTCGAAGTGTAGTAGGGAATTGAAAAATCGTAAACTTGACTTCTCTCCTCCGTTTTAGAAACACCTGATATGGCAAGATCGGCCTTTCCTGAATCAAGACTAGCTAGTACATTGTCAAAACTCATTGGAGAGAACTCCACTTCTACACCTAGTTCTTTTGCGATGGCTTTGGCTAGCTCAACATCTGAACCTACAATCTGATTTTTCCCATCAACTAATTTCTGATATTCAAATGGAGCAAACTCTGGATTTAGGGCCACCACCAATTTTCCTTTAGCCTTAATGGCTTCAACACCTTGGGATTGAGTGTTACTACAAGCAAATAATAAGGGAAACATAAGCAAACCAAACATCGTCATCAACACCTTCTTCACTTTATTCATAGAAGAACCTCCTTTTATTTTTATACTTTATTATTGTATAAATAATACTCTTCTCGTTCTCGTTTGTCAAGAAAAAACTGTATTTTATTTCATTTAAATCAAGAAAAAGCTTATTATTATATGATATATTTTTACACATAATAAGCTTATTTATACTATTTGAGTATTAAAAATACAATTGTCCAATTACAGGTAAGATGACGAGATCAATGAACTCTCCACATTATCTTTCACAATTCAATGACTCGATGGCACTGTTCGGCCACATAGGCATCGTGGGTAACGATAATGACCGTTTTCCCTTCCTTGTTCATATCTAAGAGAAAGTTCAAAACCAAATCTCGATTTTCAGGATCTAGAGAACCGGTTGGTTCATCTGCTAAAAGGAGCTGGCTGGGTTTTAAAATGGCTCTAGCAACTGCGATTCGCTGCTGTTCCCCTCCAGATAACTCTGAAACCTTTTGATGTAGAGTTGATGGCAAGCCCACTCTCTCTAAAATTTCTTCTATCTTTTTGACTTTGTCCTTCTTGGATAATTTTACATACTTTAGAGCGAGCATGAGATTATACTCTACCGTTTCATTATCAATCAGAGCAAAATTTTGAAAAAGATAGGAAATGTGTTCACGGATAATCGCTTGCGACTTAGCAGAATTGACAGGTACATTTTTCTGACCGAAAATTTCATAATGTCCACTGTAATCGCCATCTATCAAACCCAAAAGATTTAACAAGGTTGACTTGCCACTGCCACTTTTTCCAACAATGGCAACTAAATCTCCTTGGTTAATTTTTAGGGATAAGTTCTCCAAAATAACTTTTTCCCCAATGGTTTTCGTAACATTTTCCAACTTTATCATAAGTGGTCCCCTTTCAATAACTGCACTACATTTCGTTTTTCCATCTTAGAGCCCAAAAAAAGTACAAACAGAATATCTAAGCCTGTAAATCCTGCGAAAAGCAAGAGCGGGAACAGTGCCTGTGTAAAGAATAGCAGGGCTACAAAAGGAAGGCTATAGACAGCTAATAGAAGACCCAGCAAGGAACGATACCGATCTATCAATTTCCAGCCCATAAACTTCTTGGTAATAATATCTGTTCGCTTCAACAAGAAAGTTGTTACTAGTAAGAAGTAGGAAATCATCATACTAATAAGACCAACCAAAGCAAAGAGTATGTTGAAATTCCGAACAGCATCTCGATAAGAATCTACTTTCTCTTGTTGAATGGCTTGAATAGATGAAAATTTTAAATAATTCCCATCTGATAATTTCTCAACTAACGCTGTCACCTCTTTTTGGTGTTGAGCCGTATTTTCGATTTTAATCGGGTTATTTAAACCTGTTGTTGACAGGGAAGCTTTTTCATCCCACATCATATCAGAATCATTGACCAAGCTAATAATTGGATTGTAGAGATTTTCCTTTCGCTTCTCGTTATAAGGGAAGAATGACCAATCACCTTCATAGTAAGCAATCTCGATATCCATCTCCTCTATCGTTCGTTTTTGCTGCTCTTCATACTTCATAGAAAGATAGGCAATTAATTTCCCCAAGAGCTGATTTTTATCTTCTTCACCTTTCGTACTTGCTGGCATCAAAATAACTTTTTTAGTGCCGGTATCGGGTAACTTGAATCCCTGACTTTCTAAAAAATGACGATTGGCATAGTAAACAGTTAGCATATCAGCCAGTTGATACCGCTGCACTTGTTCTGCAGTGGCAAAATTTTTTATAGGCAGGTTGCTAGTTTGCACATAGCCCGCCTGCGTTTTTTCTACCAAATCCAGATAAAATCGATAGAAATAATCCACTGCCTGCCCTGAGCCTGCCAACTGCTCTTGCCACAGGTTATCATTGAGTTGGAAAGTTTCCAAGGTCAGATAATTTCCTTGACTGATCCACTGTTTCTGGTAATCCAACTCTTTGTTTTCTTGCTCCAAACTTTTTCCTACCCCAACTAGCAAGACTGTCAGTAAAATGGTAGTTCCAATTTTCATAAAATAATTAAAGAGTAGACCAAATTTGAAAGATGAAAAACTTTTCAGCAGAGAGCTGATTGTCATTTTTTGGATCAAGAGATAGGTCAACCAACTGATAAAGAGATAAAGTTGCAAAAGCAAAAAATGCGACAACCATAACATTGGGAACAAATCTTTTGGCTTGTAATCAAGCAAGAAACATACTCCTAGATTGATCACAAGCGCCCCACCTAGGAGGAGGTAGAGGTTGCCTTTTACAACATCAGCTAAAACAGCCCTATCTTGAAAACCAAGTAATTTTTGTACCCCAACTCTTTTCATATCCATCATCGGTTGATACACTGTCACTAACACAAGAAGCAAAATAGCCAAGACAAAAACAACGGCAGATAAAAGCAAATCTCGATTTAGGACTTCCACTGCACTTTTATAGGTCGGCTCTAGCAAGGTAGCCTGGTCTATCTTGAAAAAATCGCTCCATTTCTGTACAATCCTATCCTTGTCCATCTCTTGTGTAGAAGTTATCGTATAGCGACCATTTAAACTACGAGATGTATCCTTGATATAGGTTTGAAAAGTCATAAGCTGAATAGGTTTGGCTTTTAGAAAGGTCGGAATCGTACCAAGTTTATTGGAAATTTCTTTATTACTGTAAACTCCCTCACCATCTGTGGTAAAATCAAGAGAAGAAATCCCAAACTCTTGGTAGGGGAAGGTATCTTTATCAAAAACACCAGACTTGACCACCTCATCACCACTGTCTGTTTTGATGATGGAAACTTTGTATTCCTTTGATACATCCTCAAAAAATCGAAGTACAGATGCTGCAGGTTCGTTAATATCTTTCAAATACAAATCCAAAGAATCTACAGTCTTTCCCATTTCCTGAATCCGAACCACTTCTCGTGTGTAGTTTACATTAAAGACAAAAAAAGTAGTACACAGAAGCAGGAGTAACATACAGAAATTACTGATTTTTTTCATAAAGGTACCTCCTTAGTACTTTATCATCTTAGTCGTAGAATTTGTTCCCTTTTTTCACAAATTTATTTTAGATTTCTTTTTTACTTTTTATACTACTATGATACAATATTTTTAATCAGTTTCCATTTATTGTTAACTTTTTTCACGAACAAGGAGGAAAACATGCGCTACGATTTTGGAAATGTTTATAAAGAAATACGTGAGTCAAAAGGATTAACCCAAGAAGATGTCTGTGGTAGCGTCCTTTCAAGAACCAGCCTATCAAAAATCGAAAGTGGAAAAACAACTCCTAAATATGAAAATATGGAGTTTCTTCTCCGACAAGTCAATATGAGTTTTGAAGAGTTTGAATATATCTGTCAACTTTATCAACCAAGTCAACGCACAGAAATTATGCAAACCTATCTCAATATGAGCTCAATCCTAGGGACTAGTGAACTCGGAAAACTATTTCAAAAATGTCAAGACTACCTCAAAACTCACCACGACCTCCCCATCAAAGAGATACGAGATATGCTAGAAATTGTTATCTATACCCGCCAAAATGGGACTAAAAAACTGTCAATCGAAGTTAACAATATTGTAAAGAAGCTATGGAAGAAGATAGAAAAGCAGGACACTTGGTACGAGAATGACTTAAAAATTCTCAATACCATTCTCTTTACCTTTCCTATAGAGCATATCCATCTCATCACTGGAAAAATCTTGCACCGCTTAGAAGTCTATAAAAACTATCAACATTTATATGACTTGCGAATGGCAATTCTACTCAACCTCTCCACCATTTACTTATACAATCAAGATAGAAATATGTGTAAACAAATATGCTATACTTTACTAGAAGATGCCAAGAACAAGAAAAGCTACGATAGGCTTGCTATCTGCTATGTTCGTATTGGGATTTGTACGGATGATTCTAAACTTATCCAAAAAGGTTTCTCCCTTCTGGAACTAACCGATGAAACCTCCATGCTATCTCATCTCAAAAAAGAAGTAGAGACCTATCATCAACCAAAGGAAATATAAAAAAGTCGAGGGATTTCCTCGACTTTTACATATTTTTCTGTTAGCTAGTTCTTAATACCAACCGTTGTTAAGCCAGAAGTTCTTGGCAGCTGTCCATGAACCGTAACGTCCTGCAACGTAGGCATCTGCTACACGTTCTTGGTTTTCAGCTGAGTAGTCACCGTTCAAGTATGAATCTGTCAATTGGTAACGTCCGATGTAACGTCCGTTTGTAGCAGTGTAGCTACCGCCTGATTCTTTTTGAGCAATCCATTCTTTGGCTTCTGCTTCAGAACCACTTACAGTAGAAGCTGCTGCAGTGTTGCTTTCTGCTGCTGGAGCCGCTGGTGTAGCTGGCGCTTCATAGGTTGTTGTTTCAGTTACTTCTTCTGTAGTTTCTTCCGCAGCTGCTGGTGCTTCATAAGTTGTTGTTGAAGCTGCAGCGGTTGCAGTTGCTGTCGATGGAGCTGTTCCTTCGATAACCAAAACTTGGTCAACATAGATAAGGTGAATATCTTTGATGTTGTTTTTTTCTGCCAATTTTTCAACAGTTGTGTTGTACTTCTCAGCGATTTCTGAAAGAGTATCACCTGATTTAACTGTGTAAGTTACAGTTTCTTGGGCAGAAGCAAGTGATGGAGCAAAGAAAGCAAGCAAAGCTGCTACTCCTGCGATAGTTGTTTTAATTTTTTTAGTTGTTAATGTCATATCTAAAAATTCTCCTTTTTATCTATGATACTATTTTACTCCTCGAATGTTACCATTTCTTAACGGTTTTATGTAGAAATATTACAAAAATGTTTTATATTTACCGTTTTAAGGAGGTTTTTGTCACAAAAGACCTTATTTTATACTAACTTTAATCATTTTAAGCTTTTGATAAGGGAAATAAGCGCAGAGGTCCATTCTTTGATATAATAGATATAAGAATCTTTGTAAGGGGAAACAGATGCACTCACTTCGTTTTCAATCTGTCTTTGACATTATCGGACCAGTTATGATTGGCCCATCAAGTAGCCATACTGCTGGAGCTGTTCGCATCGGGAAAATCGTCTCTTCCATCTTTGATGATACGCCGACAGAAGTCGAATTCCAATTATTTAATTCATTTGCCAAAACCTACCGTGGTCATGGAACCGACCTTGCTCTCGTCGCTGGTATATTAGGTATGGATACGGACGATCCCGACATTCCAAATAGCCTAGAGATTGCCCATAAACGTGGTATCAAGATTGTCTGGACCATTCAGAAAGACAGCAACGCTCCTCATCCTAATACCACTAAAATTACTG
The DNA here is from genome assembly GCF_001075675.1 of Streptococcus oralis. Classification (GTDB taxonomy): domain Bacteria; phylum Bacillota; class Bacilli; order Lactobacillales; family Streptococcaceae; genus Streptococcus; species Streptococcus oralis_V. The sequence continues at coordinate 8,075 of NZ_JUNW01000001.1, read as the reverse complement.
TGAAGAATGAACACAAATCCATCAGTGTGACAGGAATTTCCATCGGTGGAGGAAATATCCAAGTTACGGAACTTAACGGCTTTGCTGTCTCTCTCAACATGAACACACCGACCATTATCATCGTGCATCAGGACGTTCCAGGTATGATTGCCCATGTTACTGAAGCCCTCTCTCGTTTCGATATCAACATCGCGCAGATGAATGTAACTCGAGAAAAAGCTGGAGAAAAAGCCATTATGATTATCGAAGTCGATAGCCGAAGTTGCGAAGAGGCGATTGAAGAAATCCGAAAAATCCCTCATCTCCATAATGTCAATTTCTTTAAGTAGGAGGAAACATGTTTTATTCTATCAAAGAATTGGTCGAGCAGGCGGATCTAGACTTCCAAGGAAATGTCGCAGAGCTCATGATTGCGACAGAATATCAATTAACAGGTCGGGAACGCCCAGAAGTTCTCCTCCTCATGGAACGCAATCTAGAAGTCATGAAAGCCTCTGTCGAGCTCGGTCTCAGTGAAAACAAATCCCGTAGTGGCCTAACGGGTGGAGACGCGGCCAAACTAGACCGCCATCTCAAAAGTGGCAAGGCCTTGTCGGACTTTACCATCCTATCAGCAGCCCGTAATGCCATCGCGGTCAATGAACACAATGCGAAGATGGGCTTGGTCTGTGCCACTCCAACCGCAGGAAGTGCTGGCTGTCTGCCAGCCGTTCTCACTGCTGCTATCCAAAAATTAGACCTTAGCCACGAAGAACAGCTGGATTTCCTCTTTGCTGCTGGTGCCTTTGGATTGGTTATCGCAAACAATGCCTCTATCTCAGGTGCTGAAGGTGGCTGTCAGGCCGAAGTTGGCTCTGCCTCTGCCATGAGTGCCGCAGCCTTAACCTTGGCTGCAGGTGGAACCCCCTATCAGGCTAGCCAAGCCATCGCCTTTGTCATTAAAAATATGCTGGGCCTCATCTGCGATCCCGTCGCTGGTTTGGTCGAAGTTCCCTGTGTTAAACGCAATGCCATGGGAGCCAGCTTTGCCTTTATCGCAGCAGACATGGCCTTGGCAGGTATCGAGTCTAAGATCCCTGTTGACGAAGTCATCGATGCCATGTACCAAGTCGGATCGAGTCTTCCAACTGCCTTTCGTGAAACAGCTGAGGGTGGACTCGCCGCTACACCTACTGGTCGCCGCCTACAAAAAGAAATCTTCGGAGAATAAGCTTATCTATATCTATTAGGAGAAACTATGCCCTCTATCTCAGCAATCTTTTTTGATCTAGACGGAACCCTGGTTGACAGTTCCATCGGGATCCACAATGCCTTTACCTATACCTTTGAACAACTAGGAGTTCCGAGTCCTGATGCCAAAACCATTCGTGGTTTCATGGGGCCACCACTTGAAAGTAGTTTTGCAACATGCCTTCCCAAGGAACAAATCCCAGAGGCTGTGCAGATATACCGCTCTTACTACAAGGAAAAAGGGATCCACGAAGCCCAACTCTTTCCCCGAATAACGGAGTTGCTCCAAGAGCTTTCGCAAAACTACCCTCTCTACATCACTACAACAAAGAATACTCCTACTGCTCATGATATGACTAAAAATCTGGGAATCCATCATTTCTTTGATGGCATTTATGGTTCTAGTCCTGAAACACCACACAAGGCAGATGTCATCCGTTACGCCTTGCAAACGCATCAACTCCATGCAGACCAAGTCCTCATCATTGGGGACACCAAGTTTGATATGATCGGAGCTCAAGAAACTGGTATTAAAAAGTTTGCTGTTTCTTGGGGATTTGGAGAAGAGGCTGATTTACTCAGCTATCAGCCTGACTGGATTGCCCGTACCATTGATGATATCATTAGCCAGCTTTAACCATACAAAAATACTCCTAACACTAGTGAACTAGGTTGAGGAGTATTTTTTATATGTTGTTACTATCAGAAGGAATCAACTCCATGCTTAAGCAGTAATTTGATCCTGTCCTTCAGTATCTGTATCTTCATCCTTCTTACTTGGCCAAGCAAGCATCACAATAAGAGTAATCGGTCCAACGATAGGAACCAAAGCAATGAAGATAAAGGCCCAGTGGAAGCCAGCGTCTCGTAAGCGGCGAAGCGACTCAGACGTTTTTAAATAGAGTAAAAATATCTTAATATTTTCGTACCATTTCTTCAAACTGAGAGTCTTCAGTGTTCTCTTTATTTGTTTCACTATTCTCTATCACTTTTTCTCCAAATCGTTGACTTGGCATAGCGAGCATAACGAGCAGTGTTATTGCACCCAAAGGAACAAATACAATAAAAATATAGGCCCAATGGATACCCACATCTCGTAAGCGACGTACTATCAGTGCTAGTAGAGGAACAAACTCTATTATAAACAAAATAATACACATACTGAAGACCGCAATATTCCTGATGGCTTTATCAGATTCTACTCCAGTAAAAAGTGAGTAGTAGGCGGGCAAGAAAATCACCATATTTAGTAGCCAAACCCACCAAAATTCTGGACGTGTGGAACGACCAGAAAAATTTGCATAGCCTTTGAAAAAACTCCTAATAGCACTCAGCATACAAAAATCTCCTTTTGACTTTAATACTTATTTCGCAAAGTTATGTTACCAGCTTAAAATAGAGGTAGTTTTTAGATTGTCTGAAATCACTCTCCTGATAGATCAAATAACATCGTCCCTTGAATAGTTGCGCTTATTAAACCTTTGAAAGATCCGATGTTCTCTACTCTCTATTTATAAAAACCAGCTTTCTGATTCTCTCAGAAAACTGGCGATGGTTGTTTCATTATGAAGGTAGTTGGACACTCTTACTCAGCATGAGTTGTCTCATTCGCAAAGGAAATAATCGCTTCTTTGAGCTCATCTCCGCTGAGTGAACGGAACTCTTCAATCTTTTGATCAATCGCTTCTAGCGGCATGACATTTACCTTACCAACGAAAATCTTGTCCATGACTTGGTTATCAACCAATTCGGTCGAAACCAAGAGTTCTTCATAGAGTTTTTCACCTGGTCGAATACCGACCTCAACGATTGGAATTTCACTTTCCGTGTGCCCACTTAGAAGGACCATTTTCTTAGCCAAGTCATAAATCTTGACTGGTTTGCCCATATCGAGGATAAAGACTTCTCCGTCCTTGGCATAAGCGCCAGCATGGATTACTAGACGGCTAGCCTCTGGAATGGTCATGAAGTAACGTGTCATACGGAAGTCTGTCACCGTTACAGGACCGCCTTCAGCAATCTGACGTTCAAAGACAGGAATCACGCTACCACGACTACCCAGAACATTTCCAAAACGGACTGCACAGTAGGTTGATTTGCTACGTTGGTTAAAGCCAGTGACAATCAATTCTGCCACGCGCTTAGTCGCACCCATAACATTCGGTGGATTGACCGCCTTGTCAGTCGAAATCATAACCATCTTAGGTACTTTGGCCTCATCAACAGCCTTGGCAACATTGTAGGTACCGAGGATATTGTTCTTAAAGGCTTCTTTTGGATTGCGCTCCATCATCGGAACGTGTTTGTGGGCTGCAGCATGGTAAACAATGGCTGGTTTGTACTGCTCAAACACCTGCAAGAGACGGTCATAGTCCTGAATATCTGCAATAACAGGAACATAATCAATCCCTTGGAATGTACGGATCAATTCATGATAAACGAGATAGATTGAGTTTTCACCATGTCCAAGCAAGACAATACGCTCGGGATTAAAGCGACTAACCTGACGACAAATCTCTGAACCAATCGAACCACCTGCCCCTGTCACCAGGATGGTCTTGCCTGTAATCTCAGTACCCAGACGCGATTCGTCGAGACGAATTTCCTGACGGCCCAAAAGGTCTGTGATATCAATTTTCTGGAAACCACTACCTGGTTGATGGAGCCCTTGAACGACTGTCTCAACCTTAGGCATCTTGTAACATTTGACGCCTAGCTTATTACACATCTGCAAGATGCGTTCGTACTCTGAAGGGTCAAGCGAAGGGATCGCTACGATGACACGCTCGATTTGGTGACGTTTAGCCAATTCAGGTAGATTATCATAAGAGCCCAAAACTGGGATTCCACCTAGTTTTTGTCCCTTTTTCTTTTCATCATTATCCAAAATCCCCACTAGCTCAAGGTCGCTAGTTGGATGTTGATAGCTGTTCATAAAGAGGGCACCACCATCACCAGCACCAATCAAGAAGGTCCGACGATGCTCTCCATCTCCACTACCTTTTTTACGTTTGGAATAAATCAACTGCCAAGTGATACGAGGAAGCAAGATGAGGAAGGTGCTCAGCAAAATGAAGAGCACGATGAAACGGATAGAAAATAGTGGAAGAAAGGCATAGCAGATTCCATAAGAAAGAACACTGCTGAGCATCACTCCGAAAAAGATTTTCATGAAATCCGTAATCTTACTGTAGCGACTAATACTAGCATTCAGCCCCCAAAATGCAATCATGATTTGATAGAGGAGGAAGGCTAAAAGAGTGTAGATTACATAATCCACAGGCGCAGGATTTATAAGGCCATAAAACAAGATATAAGATACGATGATGGAAACCACCATACTCAGAATATCGAATATCCCCCAAAATACTTGTTTTTGCTGTTTATTTAAAATTTCAACCAGATCAATCACGTAATCTGTTAGTTTTTTATTCATAGGAATTTACTCCCCCTTAAAAGAGTCAGATGATACTGTTGTTATGATAACCTGAATCATTCAGTCTATCGGGGCTTACTTTCTCTTTCTTAAAAGTTTGACGAAGATAAACTGACGTACAAAGCCTGGACAAAGTGCAACAATTGCCTGAATGGCTACACTTTTAGCATATTCCATGTAAGAAATTTGCCCTCGCTCAAGCATCCGTTGGCGAGCTTGACGATAGAGTTTAAGGTAACGTAAGCCACCTCGACGCTCAAACATCCCTGCACCGACACGAACCTTACACAAGATTTGATCTAGGTTCCCAGTCTTGGCACCTGCAGCAATCATATTGAGCCAAAGGAGGTCATCCTCCATGTAAAGGCCATCTTCATAGTTACCCGCCTTGAGGACCATGTCCTTTTTGAACATGACTGTCATATGGTTAAAGGCGCTTCTCATTCTCTGATAAGCCACAATGTCTGCATGCTGAGTTGGAACACGACGATAAGACACAATCTCATCTGGATTGTCAATGAACTCTGCGATATGCCCGCCTAAGAGATCGAGATCTTCTTTCTCCATTAGCTGAAGCTGTTTCTCAAAACGATCCGGAACGGCTAAATCATCCGTATCCATGCGGGCAATAATGTCATACTGGCACTGTAAAACACCGTATCGAAGAGCCAAACCTAAACCTTGGTTTTCTTCTAAGTGGCACCGTTTAACTGAAATGTCTGACTGAGCTTCCACTTCATCTAGCACCTGATAGAGTTCGGGTGTGAGCGGCCCGTCCTCAACAAGAACAAGTTCGCTCGGTTTCAAGGTCTGGTTTTGAACACTTTTGATAGCATCTCTTAAAAACGTCGGATTTTCCTTTACATAGACCGACATCAAGACGCTGATTTTTTGCTTTTCAGGCACAGTTTTTCTCCAATGTATAGATTTCCTTCCACTATTTTATCACAAAATTCCCTAGTTTCCTATTTTTATATCAAATCAAGGAAAATTCTAGTAAAGAAAGCTGTCTCCTTTCTGTATATTTTCAGTTAAATCTTTCCAGCTTTCCTCCCATTCTCTACTTGACATTATATAGAAAAAACCTTAAAATAAGCTGTTATTAAAATCATCTTATCGAGGTTTTCATGAAAAAACAATCACTCTTTTTTGTTCTTGGAATTGTCTTAATCGGGACTGTTTTACGCTCTCCTTTTACTGCTCTTCCAACCATTTTAGGAGATATCGCTCAGGGACTAGGAGTGGAGGTTAGCTCTCTTGGGATTTTAACCAGTCTCCCTCTCTTGATGTTTGCTCTTTTCTCTGCTTTTGCGAGCCGCTTGGCACAAAAAATCGGGTTGGAACACCTCTTTACTTACTGTCTCCTCCTCTTAACTGTTGGCTCTGTCATTCGGATTTTCAATCTTCCCCTTCTCTATCTAGGGACCCTAATTGTGGGAGCAAGCATTGCGATCTTCAATGTACTCCTCCCAAGTATGATCCAGGCAAATCAGCCTCAAAAGATTAGTTTCCTAACAACTCTCTATGTCACTGCCATGGGAATTTCGACAGCCATCGCTTCTTATCTTTCGGTCCCTATCACCCAAGCTAGTTCTTGGAAGGGCCTCATCCTCGTTCTCAGCTTTCTCTGTCTAGTCACTCTGCTAGTCTGGTTGCCAAATCATCGCCACAACCACCACCTAGAAAGCCAGAAAGAAAAGCAAGTCAAAGAGAATATTCTAAAAAGTAAAGATGTCTGGGCTATCATTGTCTTTGGTGGTCTTCAGTCCTTGCTCTTTTATACAAGTATGACCTGGTTGCCAACTATGGCTATTAGTGCTGGTCTTTCTAATAGTGATGCGGCTCTCCTCGCTTCTATTTTCTCACTGATCAGCATTCCTTTTTCAATGACTGTTCCAAGTCTAACGACTCGTCTATCAGATGGTCACCGTCGAATCATGCTGGCAATTATCTCTATCGCTGGGATGACAGGAATTGCCATGCTCTTGTATCCAAGCAACAACTTCCTCTACTGGCTAGTCGCTCACCTCTTGATTGGGACTGCCTGTAGCGCTCTTTTTCCTTATCTCATGGTTTGCTTTTCTCTTAAAACCAGTTCTCCTGAAAAGACGGCCCAGCTATCAGGACTTGCGCAAACAGGGGGCTACATCTTGGCGGCCTTTGGTCCTACCTTGTTTGGTTACAGTTTTGATCTTTTCCAATCTTGGGTTCCAGCGGTTCTTGCCCTACTAGCTGTTGATATCATCATGACCGTCTCACTCTTTATGGTGGATCGGGCTGATAAGATTCTTTAATTTTTCTAAAATACTTCTCAGATATAAACAATGCAAAGCCAGACACTGTCTGGCTTTTTTGGTGCTTATACCAACAAGAAGCACCATCCATCTGTTAGCAGAAAGATGGCATTTTTGATATAATAAGATGTATAGAAACTAATTGTCATAGGAAAAATACATTAGTTCATAAGATAGCTACTATTTTAAATGAGGTGTACAGAATGAATGAACAGAAATACAATTTGGAAGAGAGTTTAGCAGAGTTAAATAAGCTCCTTAACTTATCAGCCAAGGCGACAGATAAGGCTAGCCGTGAAGCTCTAGCAGAAAAGGCAAGAACAATTTATGAACAATACCCTGAATCAGAAGACATTGCGTTGCGGTATGCTATGACTTTGTTTTATTTATCAACCAAGCAAACTGAATTAAAAGAGCTAGAGACTACTGCTGAGAAATTAAAAGTCGTGCAACAACAATTCTACGATGCACATGATATTGCTTTGCTATATGCCATGATTTTGGTTAATTTATCAAACAAGCAGACTGAATTGAAAGAACGAGAGGCTACTGTTGAGAAATTAAAAGTCGTGCAACAACAATTCCATGATTCACATGATATAGCTTTATCGTATGCTAGAATTTTGTTCAATTTATCAAGCAAGCAGACTGAATTGAAAGAACGAGAGGCTACTGTTGAGAAATTAAAAGTCGTGCAGCAATGCTTTCCAGACTCACCTGATATGGCAGAAGCATTGGCTAAAATTTTGTTCAACTTATCAACCGAGCAGACTGAATTGAAAGAACGAGAGGCTACTGTTGAGAAATTACAGAAATTGCAACAACAATTCCATGATTCACATGATATTGCTTTACCGTATACTAGGACTTTGGTTAATCTATCAAGCAAGCAGACTGAATTGGAAGAATTGGAGACTACTGCTAAGAAATTACAAGTCGTGCAGCAATACTTTCCAGACTCACCTGATATGGCAGAAGCATTGGCTAAGATTTTGTTCAACTTATCAACCGAGCAGACTGAATTGAAAGAGCTGGAAACTACTGCTGAGAAATTGCAAGTCGTACAGCAACAATTCCCTGAATCGCCTGATATAGCTTTACCGTATGCTATGATT
>NZ_JUNW01000009.1:0-271 GCF_001075675.1 Streptococcus oralis | reverse complement strand
GATACGATTATCACGAATAAAGCTACTAGGCCTAGGATTTTCTTCATATTGTCACCAATTTTCCCACTGGGTTTCAATCTTGACATCGCCATAGTTGCTTGGCGAGTACTTACTGTTATAAATCGTGCACCAGTCCTTCAAGACTTTCTGGTTGACGATTTCGTCGTAGTAGGAATCCAAGTCCTTAGCAGTGATACCGTACTGCTCTAGATAGGATTTCACCTGAGCTTCGTCTTCGATATAAGTTTCCGTATCTGCTTTCTTTAAACCT
>NZ_JUNW01000008.1:0-262 GCF_001075675.1 Streptococcus oralis | reverse complement strand
TGGAGGATTACCCAAGTCCGGCTGAAGGGAACGGTCTTGAAAACCGTCAGGCGTGTAAAAGCGTGCGTGGGTTCGAATCCCACATCCTCCTTTTTATATTAACGCGGGATGGAGCAGCTCGGTAGCTCGTCGGGCTCATAACCCGAAGGTCGTAGGTTCAAATCCTGCTCCCGCAATTTGGCTCGGTAGCTCAGTTGGTAGAGCAATGGATTGAAGCTCCATGTGTCGGCGGTTCGATTCCGTCTCGCGCCATATTTTATTT
>NZ_JUNW01000007.1:0-124212 GCF_001075675.1 Streptococcus oralis | reverse complement strand
TTCTTAGTCTCTACGAAGCGGTAACCTGGAATATCTTTCTTAGGTTGTTCACCGTCTTCGGTTGGAATTAATGTATTCCCCTTAGTATCTACAAATGAAGTAATTGGACGGACAGTTGGAGTGTATTTTGCAGTTATTTCTGTTCCGTTCTTATCAACTCGTTTGACTGTAACTCCTGAAGCCTTCCCAACAAAGTCTTTTTCTGGTGTGAAAGTTACCACACCATTTTCATCAATGGTATAAGTTCCTTCTCCCGGAACAACTTTCTTAGTTGTGCCATCATCAAAGGTTGGTTTAACATTTTCATCAATTTCAACAGTCTTCTCTACACCGTTTACTTCAACTTTACCACCAGTAAAAGTTGGTGTACCGTTTTGTGTTTGTCCTTTAGGTCCTTCAGACTCATCATCTGTAGAAGTTGGTTTAACAGGTACTACAGTTGGAGTATACGTTGCTGTAGCAGTTGCTGTAATATCCGTATCATTAGCATCTTTTCCTAATTTTGCAGTAAGTGAAACTGTGACAGGTGTAGCTGTACCAGTAAATGTCTTCAATGGAACAAAAGTTACTTCACCTGTTTCATTATCAATTGAGTAGGTACCCTGACCATCAATTGTTAGAGTATCAACAAATCCACCTGTTTTTGGATCTACTAACTTAGCAGGAGAAGAAGCACTTGGTTTTACTGGTGATCCATCTCCAACAGATGTAAAGGTTGGAGTTTCTTTTTGAGTAGCACCTTGAATATCAGTCGAAGTCACATTATGTCCTTCAATCGTATCAGTTACTGTAATATGGTAGGTTGTTGTAGCGGTTGATGAATCAACTCCATGATCAACTCCCGACTCAGTTCCACCGATTGTTGCTTCAGTAGTATAATTTCCATTACTATCAATAACATCAATCTTAACAGTATATACTCCTACTTCATTTAAGCTATATCCACTAGCAATATTATAGTTATTTGCATCTTGTTTGGTATCAAATACTTTTTGAACTCCTGAAGGCGATGTTACTGTGATTCTAGTGATATAGGTAGTTTTTCCATATTTAGTATCTTCAGAGTCTGAGATGCTTACTGCAGCTTTTGCTTCATTACGAAGGTCAACAGCTGTACCTTTTGTTGAAGTATAATCTTGTGAAGTTGCTGTTGGTTTTGTATTTACTACAGTTGCCACATCAGTATTTGTTGCAATCGTCCCTCTAATAATACCACCAAATCCTGACTTAGTATGAACTTCCCAAGAGTCATTTTCAAGCTTAGTAGCAGTCACTTCAGTTCCATCAGATGACGCCCAGGTATTTGAATGTTTATCGTAAGTGACTGTTACTGACATTCCATCTCCTACCTGATTAGTATTCTTAGAAACATAAATCGTTTCTGGACGAGTTGGCGTTTCTACACTTGTCACTTTCCCAGTGCTATCAAGCTGTCGAATGTACTCATAGATATAAAATTTCATACCACCGTCTTGCTGAGCTTCTGTGTACACTTGACGTTTAGTCCATCTTGTCGTACCATCACCATTCAGTGTTTTACTTTCAGCATAGTCGCCAAGTAACTCCCAGTGTCCGGTAGCCTTATTAAAAGTAGCAGTATGTTTTTGCCCATCCGTTCCATTTAACTCAACTTGTTCACGTAAGAAAGTTCCCTTAACATTTTCAGCAGATGCTTCTACTTTGATATTATCAACACCAACTTTGGCAGTTGCCTCTGATGTCACAGGAATATTAAAGACTGTATCGGAATCTACAATACCTAATTCTTGATTTTCAGAAACAGCTGTGTTGGTTGAAGCACTGTCTACGAGCCATTTGCCATTAACTGCTTTTAGATTGGTTACAGTACCATCAGGCATTGTTACCTTAGCACTTGATGCACCTTTAGAAATTTTTACTGGTACAACTGTTGAGTAAGTTTCAACGTTTTGAACCTCAACCTTTGGTTTCACGACTAATGTTACAGTAGCATGTGCTTCTTGTCCAGATTGGTTCCAGACATTATTATTAGCCAATTTATCATAATCTTTTGCAAATACGGAGACTGTGTAAATTCCTGCTTCAGTTAATTTTCCAGAAATGATTCCTCTCCCCATATTCGTTTGATCAGCAGCTTGCTCATCAGAAGTACTGTTTGCAACACTATAGCTAGTACCTGGAATTAGGACTTTAGAATCATCTAATTGTTCACCAATGGTGTTATATCCTGAAACTCCTGTCACTGCTCTAGAAAATCTTTGAGGCACTCTTACAACTTTTCCTTCAACCGTCGTGTAGTTATAAGTTCCTCGACTATTTCCTGGTGTTGCACTGGCACCTGATTCGTCATAGAATTGAATGTTTACATTAGCATCATCACCTACTTTACGATCATAACGCTCAGAGTCTGACTTTATTTTAGGAGGTGTGCTATCTTGCCACCCGACCCAACCAGCACGAAGATTCTGAATTTGGAAAGTTACTGTTCGACCATCTGTATTGGTCGCAGTAATATTAAATCGTAAATCATAAACTCCATTTTCAATATCCGCTATAACTTTTCCTTGAATTGTGTCTGTTTCTGAATCGTATGTCAATCCCGGCACAAGGTTAGTTGGGGTTACAGAAGTTAAACTCCAACCAGCTTGCTTGGCATTTTCAGAAACAGCGATACGATCTTTCAAACCTTTAATATAAACTCTGTCAACTCCTTGTTCATACCCATAGCCATAAATTTCTGTAGCTAGATATTCATAACCACCGTTAGCAGAGTATATTGACGTCGCAGAGTTTGAAATTCTTGACCCATCCGCACGGAGTTTATTTCTCCAAAGTGGTGCTTCTTCAGCTAACTTTTTAGCGGCATCAGGGGTTAATGGATAGTCTACACGTCCTTTGTTGTTATGACCAGTTTTTCCACCTTGTTCTGTATGCATCCCATTTCCAGCATTGGTATCTTCACCAGTCCGTTGATTAGAATAGACTTCAATCTCTAGCCCTGTAGCATCAGTACCCGTAATTAATTTAATTTCTTGTACCGGAATTGTATAGGTATCTTTACCAGTATGATTTGAAGCGTTTGTTTCTGATGCATGAGTTGTGTTAGAACCCTCTTCGGCATAGAAATCTTGAGCAGCCAAAGCGACTCCAAAGTTTCCATCTTTTCCGATTCCTGCTTTTTTTAGTTCATTATATACTGCAAGAATTGACTCGTTCAAACGTGACAATTGTTCATTGCCTTGTCTAGCTGTAACGCTATCCGTAACTAACACTTTTTTAGCTTCCGCAATAACTTCTTTATTATTAGCTATCGCTGCCTCAATTGCCGCTTTGTTTTCAGCCTCAAGCTTATTTTTCCGGACTGCTTCAGTTGCTAAAACATTGGTTACCTCAGCTTCAGAGGTAACTTGTTCTAAGACTTTTTTAGCTTCTTGGACTGGTTTGACAGTTTCTTTTGTTTCTTCTACTTTTTCTGCTTTTTCTGTAGCAGTGGTCGCCACTGGTTTGACTGCTGTAGTTGCTGCTGTTTCCTCAACTTGTTTCCCAGCTTCGTCTGACTCAACTACAACTGTAATCAAAGCTTCAACTTTAGCATGCTCTGCATCGATATCAGCCTGTTTTGCAGTTTCGTTTGCAAGAACTGCCTTTGCCGCAGTCAATACTTCATTTGCAGTAGCTATCGCTGTTGCATCAGCTTTCTTTGCAGATGCAATCTTCGCTTCTAACTCAACTACTTTTTTAGTCAGAGCAGTCTTATCAACTTTTTTAGTCTCTACTACTTTTTCTGACGCCTTAGCTTCAGATTTCTCCGCCGTTATAGTTGACTCCGACTCCTTTGTTGCTACTGGTGTTGTCGTTGCCACTGTTGCATCTGCACCTTGTACTTCCGCTGCCGATACCGCACCATTACCTAGGAACATCATCAAACCGGCCGCAATTGCCACCGACGCTGCCCCAAAGCTGTACTTCCGAATGCCATAACGAATGTACTTCTCCGTTCTAAAATTCTGTTGCTTACTCTTCATAAGAAAAACAACCTCCCTATTTTTATTATGTCGATATTGAAATATAGAAAAAACGAAATTTCTTTCCCTTCTCGAAAATTGGTTTTTAAATTTCGTTATTCTAAAAGGATTATATCCTCATATTCAATATGCATATTCATACTAACATTTTTTTATATCTTTTTCAATAACTTTTTAAATTTTATTTAAATAAAATTAACAATATCCAAATCATTTGATTCATAAAAACTTTATTAAACCCTTTATTTACAGACTGTAAACCTTGTTTTTTTATTATATGAAAATCAATGAAATACTATTTAATGTATCAAAGTATATATATTTATATTTGGATACACTTCGCAAATATTATTTTTTAACATATTTTATTTATAATTATAACTATGAAATCCAAATGCGTTCCGAATAAAAGAAACTGTATTTTTATCAGTTATTTCTTATTTATTCTATGTTCTTATTACCATTCAACTAAAAATATAACAAGTCTTCTCACAGCAATTTCCTTCTTTTTTAATATAAATCAACCAACCTTGAATACAAAAGTGGGACTTTCTTTTCACTTTATTTCTCTCTTCTATGCTATACTTAGTTTAGTACATTCTTTGAGATTGGAGCCAGTATGAAAATCCATAAAACCGTGAATCCCGTTGCCTATGAAAATACCTACTACATAGAGGGAGACCAACACCTGATTGTGGTTGACCCAGGTAGCCATTGGGAAGCTATTCGCAAGACTATCGAAAAAATCAACAAACCAGTCTGCGTGATTCTCCTGAGCCACACCCACTACGACCATATTATGAGTCTGGACTTGGTTCGCGAGACTTTTGGAAATCCCCCAGTTTATGTAGCAGAGAGCGAAGCTAGCTGGCTTTACACTCCAGTCGATAATCTCTCTGGTCTCCCTCGTCACGATGATATGGCAGATGTGGTCGCAAAACCAGCAGAGCACACCTTTACCTTTCATGAGGAATACCAGCTTGAGGAATTTCGTTTTACAGTTCTACCAACCCCAGGGCACTCTATCGGCGGTGTTTCTATCGTCTTTCCTGATGCTCATCTAGTCTTGACGGGAGATGCTCTATTCCGAGAAACCATCGGACGAACAGACCTTCCTACAGGTAGCACGGAACAACTCCTCCATAGCATTCAGACGCAACTCTTTACTCTTCCTAACTACGATGTCTATCCTGGGCATGGTCCAGCTACGACTATCGCTCACGAAAAGACTTTTAATCCTTTTTTCTAGCAAGCAAAAAACCAAGGAAAATTTCCTTGGTTTTTGTCTTACCAAATAATCACACGTTCCTCTGGTGAACGCCACATACCGTCGCCTTCTTTGACATCATAAGTTGTAAAGAAGTCATCGAAGTTTGGCACTTGCACATTGACACGGAGTTTGGCAGGCGCGTGCACATCGACACTGGCCATGAGTTTCATCAATTCAGGACGGCCTTTCATACGCCAGATACGAGCAAAGTTGTGGAAGAATTCTTCAGCTGAGAAGTCTGGTTCTCTCTTAGCAGCTTCAAGGGCTGCAGCAATTCCTCCCAAGTCGGCAACGTTTTCTGATACAGTTAGTTTCCCGTTAATCGTTGCGCCGTAAGATTCTTGTCCATCAAACTGGTCGATAACTTTCTGCGTTTTTTCTTTAAAGGCAGCATAGTCGCTTTCTGTCCACCAATCCTTAAGACTACCATTTTCATCAAAGGACGCGCCATTTGTGTCAAAGGCATGAGAAATCTCGTGAGCAATAACAGCACCAATACCACCGTAGTTGGCTGAAGACGACTGGTGCAAGTCATAGAATGGAGCCTGTAAAATAGCCGCTGGGAAGACAATCAAGTTCTTCTGAGGATTATAGTAGGCATTGACCATATGAGCAGGCATGCCCCACTCCTTGTAGTCAACCGGTTGGTTCCACTTACTCCAGCTGTGCTTGATTTCCACACGCGCAAAGGCTAGGGCATTCTCAAAGAGACTGGCAGTTTCATCCACTACCTTGTCCTTGTAGCGGGCTGGCAATTCCTCTGGATAACCGATATAAGGCTTGATGACATTAAGTTTGACAATGGCCTTGTCACGCGTTTCAGGCGTGAGCCAGTCATTCTTAGCCAAACGTTCCTTATAAACGTCAATCATAGTCGCTACTTTTTTCTCTACGTCTGCCTTAGCTTCTGGAGAGAATTTTTCATGCGCGTACCAGAGACCAAGGGCTTGCTTAAAGGGACCTTGGGCCAAATGATAAGCTGCCTTGACCTTGTCCTGAGCTTCTGGCACACCTGAAAGGGCACGTCCATAGGCACCTGACAAGACACGAATCTCATCTGTCAAATAACTGGTTGAAAGATTCACCACTGCCAAAATCAAGGTTGCTTTGAGTAGAGGCCAAGCTTCCTCACTATAAAACTGATCTGCTGCTTGCCAGAAACGTTCCTCATCTACGATAACCTTGTCAGGAACTTGCCCAAGAACAGCTTGGAAGAAGTCATCCAAAGGTAGGGCAGGAGCAAATTTTTTGAATTCTTCATAAGCGTATGGATGGTAGAGTTTGGCATATTCTGAACTTTCTTCGTTTGAAAGAACCACTGCTGCGATACGACGGTCCAATTCCAATCTCTTCTCTAGTAAGTCTGCGATTTCCTCGTCTGAGAAATCATAGGCTTTGAGAAGATTCGTTGTACTTTCCTTCCAAAGAGTCAAGAGCTCCTCACGTTGAGGATGGTCTTCAGCATAGTAGGTTGTATCTGGCAAGATTGTTCCTGGAGCACTGGCCCAAAGAACATTGGTTCTGGCATCCATAAAGTCTGGCGATACACCAAATGGAAGGAAGTTTGGTTTACCAGCTAGTTCGAACTCTGCCAGTTTGCTGGTAAAATCTGCAAAACTCTCCAAATCCTGATATTCCTTGAGCAGAGGAAGGACGGGCTTGATCCCATCTGCTTCTCTCTTATCAAAATCGCGTACCATGCGATGGTACTTAACAAAGTTTGCGAGGATAGCATCCTCTGGGACATCCTCTCCTGCCAACCACTTGTCCGTTGTTGCCAGCATCAACTCTTCAATTTCCTCATCAAGGTCAATAAAACCACCTGTTCGAGATTTATCAGCTGGAATGACAGCTGTTTTTTCCCATTCGCCATTAATAGCATCATAAAAATCATCTTGATAACGTGTCATCTTGTTCTCGCTTTCATTTTTCACTTATTCTTAGCTTAGCAAAAAACACTTGGGAATGCAATTAAAAATGGTTTCTCTTTTTTCTTCGTTTTTCAGTTATTATTTTAAATTTTTCAAAAATTAACTTGACTTAATTTTTTTTTTAAGGTATATTAAAAGGCAGGAGGAATACAACTGTATGATACGTATCGAAAACCTCAGTGTCTCCTACAAAGAAACGTTGGCACTAAAGGATATTTCACTAGTGCTCCAAGGACCAACGATTACCGGAATTATTGGTCCAAATGGTGCTGGAAAATCAACTTTATTAAAAGGTATGTTGGGAATTATCCCACATGAAGGTCAGGCCTTTCTCGACGACAAAGAAGTCAAGAAATCTTTACATCGAGTTGCCTATGTCGAGCAAAAAATCCATATCGACTACAATTTCCCTATCAAGGTCAAGGAATGTGTCTCACTGGGACTCTATCCATCTATCCCGCTTTTTCACACTTTAAAGGCCAGCCACTGGAAAAAAGTGGCAGAGGCTCTTGAAATCGTTGGACTTTCAGACTATGCTGATCGCCAAATCAGCCAGCTCTCAGGAGGACAATTCCAACGTGTGTTGATTGCCCGCTGCCTTGTGCAGGAAGCTGACTACATCTTTTTAGATGAGCCTTTTGTCGGGATTGATTCGGTTAGTGAAGAGATTATCATGAACACGCTGAGAGACCTTAAAAAAGCTGGTAAAACAGTTCTCATCGTCCATCATGACCTCAGCAAAGTCCCCCATTATTTCGACCAAGTTTTGCTTCTCAATCGAGAATTAATAGACCTTGGTCCGACTATAGAAACCTTTACCGAAGCCAATCTTAAAAAGGCCTACGGTAGCAAACTCTTTTTCAATGGAGGTGACCTATGATAGCAGAATTTATCAATGGATTGCAAAATTTCCATTTCCTACAAAACGCCTTGATAACAGCTATTGTCATCGGAGTTGTTGCTGGAGCTGTGGGATGTTTTATCATCCTACGTGGGATGTCTCTCATGGGAGATGCTATCTCTCACGCAGTTTTGCCCGGCGTAGCCCTTTCCTTTATCCTGGGAATTGATTTCTTTATTGGAGCGATCATCTTTGGTTTGATGGCTTCCATCATCATTACCTACATCAAGGGAAACTCTATCATCAAGAGTGACACCGCCATTGGTATTACCTTTTCATCTTTCTTAGCCTTAGGTGTCATCTTGATTAGTGTTGCCAAGAGTTCGACAGACCTCTTCCATATCCTTTTTGGGAATATCCTCGCTGTCCAAGATACGGACATGTGGATCACCATCGGTGTTGGGGCATTGATTCTTTTGATTATCGGGATTTTCTTTAAACAACTATTGATTACATCCTTTGACGAGCTCCTGGCTAAAGCCATGGGAATGCCCGTCAATTTCTACCACTATCTGCTCATGGTGCTCTTGACCCTTGTGTCAGTCACCGCCATGCAAAGTGTTGGAACTATTCTTATCGTAGCCATGTTGATCACCCCAGCTGCGACGGCTTACCTTTATGCTAATAGCCTAAAGAGCATGATTTTCCTTTCATCAACCCTAGGGGCAACCGCTTCTGTTTTGGGACTCTTTATCGGCTATAGCTTCAATCTCGCAGCAGGATCCAGCATCGTGCTCACATCCGCCAGCTTCTTTCTAATCAGTTTCTTTATCTCTCCTAAACAACGATACTTGAAACTGAAAAACAAAAAAATCATTAAATAACGGGAAACCCTATCTGGAGGAATCTAATGAAAAAATTAGGTACATTGCTTGTACTCTTTCTTTCCGTCATTGCACTTGTCGCATGTGCTAGCGGAAAAAAAGATACTGCTTCTGGTCAAAAACTAAAAGTTGTTGCTACAAACTCAATCATCGCTGATATTACCAAAAATATCGCTGGTGACAAGATTGATCTTCATAGTATCGTTCCTGTTGGTCAAGACCCACACGAATACGAACCACTTCCTGAAGACGTTAAGAAAACCTCTCAAGCTGACTTGATTTTCTATAACGGTATCAACCTTGAAACAGGTGGCAATGCTTGGTTTACAAAATTGGTCGAAAATGCCAAGAAAACTGAAAACAAAGACTACTTTGCAGTTAGCGATGGTGTAGACATCATCTACCTTGAAGGTCAAAACGAAAAAGGTAAAGAAGACCCACACGCTTGGCTCAACCTTGAAAATGGGATAATTTATGCTAAAAATATCGCTAAACAACTGATTGCAAAAGACCCTAGCAACAAGGAATTCTACGAAAAAAATCTCAAAGACTATACTGAAAAACTAGACAAACTAGACAAAGAAGCCAAAGAGAAATTTAACAATATCCCTGCTGAAAAGAAACTCATCGTAACCAGCGAAGGATGCTTCAAATACTTCTCTAAAGCTTACGGCGTACCAAGTGCCTACATCTGGGAAATCAACACGGAAGAAGAAGGTACACCGGAACAAATCAAGACCTTGGTTGAAAAACTTCGCCAAACAAAAGTTCCATCACTCTTTGTTGAATCAAGTGTCGATGACCGTCCAATGAAGACTGTTTCACAAGACACAAACATCCCAATCTACGCACAAATCTTTACTGACTCAATCGCTGAAGAAGGGAAAGAAGGAGACAGCTACTACAGCATGATGAAATACAACCTTGACAAAATTGCTGAAGGTTTGTCTAAGTAATCCATTAAAAAACGTCGTTCTCACATGAACAGGCGTTTTTTTACACTTTCCAGTCAAATCATTGGAAAAATCTGACAATTCTCGGTAAAATAAAAGAAAAAAGAATGGAGTAGTTTCATGACCACTTTTCTCGGAAATCCTGTAACTTTTACAGGTAAACAACTGCAAGTCGGAGACAAGGCACTTGACTTTTCTCTTACGACAACCGATCTCTCTAAAAAAACGCTAGCTGACTTTGATGGAAAGAAAAAAGTCTTGAGTGTTGTCCCTTCTATCGATACTGGTATCTGCTCAACGCAAACACGTCGATTCAACCAAGAACTAGCTAACCTCGACAATACCGTCGTTCTTACTGTTTCTATGGACCTACCATTTGCCCAAGGACGCTGGTGTGGGGCTGAAGGTCTTGACAATGCCATCATGCTCTCAGACTACTTCGACCATTCTTTCGGGCGCGATTATGCCCTCTTGATCAACGAATGGCATCTCCTTGCACGTGCTGTCTTTGTTCTCGATACTGACAATGTCATCCGTTACGTAGAATACGTTGACAACATCAACACGGAACCAGACTTTGAAGCTGCTATTGCTGCAGTGAAAGAACTGGACTAAAATCAAAGCCATTAGGGCAGAAGGCTAGAGAAATCTAGCTTTTTTTGATATACTAGATGGAGAGAAAAGACAAGAGGGAACGAATGACGCCAAATAAAGAAGACTACCTAAAATGTATTTATGAAATCGGTACGGAGATACAGAAAATCACCAATAAAGAAATTGCTACCCGTATGCAAGTCTCTCCACCTGCTGTAACAGAGATGATCAAACGCATGAAAAGTGAAAATCTCATCCTTAAGGATAAGGAGAATGGCTATCTATTGACAGATATTGGGCTCAAACTAGTCTCCGAGCTCTATCGCAAACACCGGTTGATTGAAGTCTTTCTAGTTCACCATCTCGACTATACCAGCGACCAGATCCACGAAGAAGCTGAGGTCCTAGAGCACACTGTATCCGACCTCTTCGTAGAGAGACTGGATAAACTGCTTGGCTTCCCTAAAACCTGTCCACACGGAGGAACCATTCCAGCCAAGGGAGAGCTCCTGGTCGAAATCAACAACCTACCTTTAGCAGATACCAAAGAAGCTGGAACCTATCTCCTGACTCGGGTTCACGATAGTTTTGACTTGCTTAAATACTTAGAAAAGCATGAGATTCATATCGGTGACCAAGTCCAAGTCAAGCAGTTTGATAATTTTTCCAATACCTTTACACTAGTCAACAAAGGTGAAGATCTCCAAGTTAGCATCGATATTGCCAAACAACTCTATGTCGAAAAAATCAACTAAGACCTTATTCCTGAAAGAAATTCTTTTCAGGGATTTTTTATTATTTTGCTTGTAATGCCCATTTGTTTGGTGTAGAATGAAGCTAGATAAAAGAGGGAGGTCTTCCTATGAAAAAGCTCTTTAGAATCCATTTCGTAGCCATTGCAGTCAGCGATTTGCTACTATTAGCAATTTTTATCTCCAAAACCGATCTCTCTGTAGACTGGCTCCTGCTCTCTGGTTTTATTTTCATCCTTGCTCAGGGACTACTGCTATTTCGCTTGGTCAACCGACTCAAACATCATTTCGTTGAGATTTATCCTCAGATGAACAAAAAAATTCGCCTCTACTATTTAGGAGTGCTCATCAGCGATTTTCTATTATTTGTCCTTTTAACCTTCGCTAGTTCTCAGCGATTTTCCTCTCTTATGCCAATCGTCACTGGTTGTCATTCTACTTTATATTATATAACGGCTAGCCACCTAAGAGAAAACTATCCAGACTTTTACAATAAACACATCTCTTTCTGGGAGTGTCTATAAACAAAAACCAAGCCAGCTGGGCTTGGTTTTCTTATCTATTTTTAGTATCAAGAATGATGGTAACTGGTCCATCATTAACCAGCTCCACCTGCATATCCGCTCCAAAGATGCCTGTCTGAACGGGCACTTCCTGAGCTAGCTTTTGGTTGAAAGCCTCATAGAAGGCAGCTGCCATATCCGGCTTGGCTGCTCCTGTAAAGGCGGGACGATTGCCTTTCTTGGTGTCTGCAAAGAGGGTAAACTGGGAAATAGAAAGGATTTCCCCTTCAATATCCTTGACAGACAGGTTCATCTTGCCTTCTGTATCTGAAAAAATCCGCATGTTAACAAGCTTTCTCACAGCATAGTCCAAATCTTCCTCTTGGTCCTCTGGACCAACACCGACCAGCAATAAGAGTCCCTGATTAATTTTTCCCCGTACCTGACCTCCGATACTGACTTGGGCTTTCTTGACTCGTTGAATGATGATTTTCATAATAGCCTTTCTGGTAACTGAAGAGAGAATTAGCCGTTGGTTCGTTTGACAGAGTAGACCTCTGGCACACTCTTAATCTTGTCCACGACTGTGGTCAGTGTAGAGAGGTTGGAAATACCAAATGAGACATGGATATTAGCAAATTTCATATCCTTGGTTGGTTGAGCATTAACAGTTGAGATATTCTTGGTCGTGTTTGAGAGAACTTGTAAAACATCATTTAAGAGCCCTGTACGGTTGAGACCATAGATATCGATGTGGGCAGTGTATTCCTTGCTTGAGAATTGATCTTCCCATTCCACATCAAGGAGACGTTGCTCATAGTTTTCTTGGGCACGGAGATTCATACAGTCCACACGGTGAATAGCTACACCGCGTCCCTTAGTAATGTAGCCGACAATGTCGTCACCCGGCACTGGATTGCAACACTTGGCAATACGAACGAGGAGACCTGAAGCACCTTCAATGACCACACCACCCTCATGCTTGACCTTGATGGTTTCTTTGTTCTCGACCTTAACTTCGCCACCTTTGACAAGCTCTTCTGCCTCCGCCTTGGCCTTAGCGCGTTCTTCCTCACGACGTTCCTTTTCGGTCAAGCGGTTAAAGACGGTAATAGCGCCAATTTCTCCAAAACCAATGGCTGCGTAGAGGGCTTCCTCTGTCTTGTAGCTGGTCTTTTGAAGAACCTCATCCATATGGCGCTTGTCCATGAATTTATTGGCTACATAGCCGTTTTCTTGGAACTGGGCCATCAACATCTCACGGCCCTTGTTAACGGATAATTCCTTGTCTTGATTTTTAAAGAACTGACGAATCTTGTTGCGCGCCTTGCTGGTCTTGACCATGTTGAGCCAGTCACGACTCGGACCAAAGGAGTTGGGATTGGTGATAATTTCAACCTGATCCCCTGTCTTGAGCTTGGTTGTCAGCGGAACCATACGGCCATTGACCTTGGCACCAGTCGCTTTTTCACCGACTTTGGTATGGATTTCATAGGCAAAGTCAATCGGTCCTGAATCTTTTGGTAGGGAGCGAACCGCACCATCAGGAGTAAAGACGTAAATCTCCTCCGCCAGATAGTTTTCCTTAACAGAGTCCACAAATTCCTTGGCATCATCAGCCTGGTCTTGGAGCTCCATCATCTCCTTGATCCAGTTCATTCCAATAGCAGATTCCTTGCTGTTGACCTGCCCTTTAATGCCTTTCTTATAAGCCCAGTGAGCCGCAACCCCATACTCAGCCACTTCGTGCATTTCCTTGGTCCGAATCTGGAACTCAATCGGCCCTTTTGGCCCATAAACAGTTGTATGGATAGACTGGTAACCATTGGCCTTACGATTGGCGATATAGTCTTTGAAGCGGCCTGGCATAGGTTTCCAAAGTTCATGCACATAACCCAGCATAGCATAGACATCACTCTGGGTATCTAAGATACAGCGAATGGCAATCAGGTCATAAATTTCCTCAAAGCGTTTCTTCTTATCCTGCATCTTGCGGTAGATCGAATAGATATGCTTAGGACGACCATAGATTTTCCCTTTGAGATTTCTTTCTGTAGCGTACTCTTCCAACTTGGTTACAACTTCATCGACCAAAGCCTCACGTTCTCTGCGTTTTTCCTTCATCATGTGGGTGATCTTGTAAAACTCAGTTGGATTGAGATAACGGAAAGATAGATCTTCCAACTCCCACTTGACACTGGAAATCCCTAGACGATGAGCAAGTGGTGCATAAATTTCCATGGTTTCTCTGGAGATACGCTCTTGCTTGTCCTTTCGAAGGTGTTTGAGAGTCCGCATATTGTGCAAACGGTCCGATAATTTAACCAAGATAACACGGATATCCTCTGACATGGCCATAAGCATCTTGCGGTGATTTTCAGCCAATTGTTCCTCGAGTGATTTGTACTCAACCTTACCAAGCTTGGTCACCCCATCAACGATAATCCGAACATCATGACCAAACTCTCTCTCTAGATCATCCAGTGTCGCATCTGTGTCTTCAACCACGTCATGCAAAAAACCACAGGCAACGGTTACGGCATCCAGCTTGAGCTTAGCCAGAATTCCTGCTACCTGAATGGGATGGATAATATAGGGCTCACCTGATTTCCGAAACTGCCCACTATGACAATCAACTGCGTAAATCAATGCTTTTTGTACAAAAGCAACGTCTTCCTTTGTTAAATATTCTCTCGTTAAAGCGACTACCTGATCGCCCGTCAAATTCACTTCTTTCGGCATCTATACTCTCCAATTCTTCCTACCATTTTATCACTTTTTTAAGGATATGAAAACTAGAAAAGCCTGTTTTTATGCCAATACCAATCATTAAAAAACACTGCCAGATTTCTCTAGCAGTGTTTTGACATTTCATTTGCTTAGTAGACTGTTTTTTCAGTTTCTACATCGAAGAAGTGTGCTTTGTTCAAGTCAAATCCAAGTTCAACTGTTGCACCTGTTTGCAAGTAGTCACGAGCATCCACTTTTGCAACAAATTCGTCTTTACCAACTTGGCAGTAAAGGTGAGATTCTGAACCAAGCAATTCTGATACTGAGATAGTTGCTTTAACCACTGATTCTGGGAATGTTTCAAGGAAAGCAGGTTCTGCATTCACATCTTCTGGACGGATACCGAAAATCAATTCTTTTCCTTCGTAGCCTTTGTCACGAAGAACTTTCAAAGCACCTTCTGGCACTTTCAAACGGAAACCGTCAGAAACAATTTCGCTACCGACCAATTTCACATTGATGAAGTTCATAGCTGGGCTTCCGATAAATCCTGCTACAAATTTGTTAACTGGGTTTTTGTAAACTTCTTGAGGGGTACCGATTTGTTCAACACGTCCGATAGTACCTGTACCAGCAGGGTTCTTAGTAGCTGACATGATAACGATACGGTCTGCCAATGTCATCGCTTCTGTTTGGTCGTGAGTTACGTAGATGGTTGTAGCACCGATACGACGGTGGATTTTCGCAATTTCAGCACGCATAGATACACGAAGTTTGGCATCCAAGTTTGACAAAGGTTCGTCCATCAAGAACACTTTTGCATCACGGACGATGGCACGACCCATGGCAACACGTTGACGTTGACCACCTGAAAGGTCAGCAGGTTTACGATCCAAGAATTCTTTCAAACCAAGGATTGCTGCCGCTTCTTGCACACGTTTGTCGATGTCTTCTTTGCTGTATTTGCGCAATTTCAAACCGAAAGCCATGTTGTCATATACAGTCATGTGTGGGTAAAGAGCGTAGTTTTGGAATACCATGGCAATGTCACGGTCTTTTGGAGCTACGTCGTTAACAACCACGCCATCGATAGATGCAGTACCTTCTGTAATGTCTTCAAGACCAGCAATCATACGAAGAGTTGTTGATTTACCACATCCTGAAGGACCTACGAAAACGATAAATTCTTTGTCTTTGATGTCCAAGTTGAAGTCTTCAACTGAGTAGTGTTCGCTGTTTGGATATTTTTTGTAAATATTTTTAAGATTTAATTCTACCATCGAGGTGAACTCCTTTTGTATTTTGATAGTTTTATTATAGATGAAAACGCTTTACTTTTCTATGGCAAAGTGACCAAAAAAATAAAAAAGTTCTGTGCAACTTGCACAAAACTTTAAAGAATATCTGGTAAAATCAACTGATAACACAAGGTAAGATCCGTTAACTCCTTCAACTGAAGCCCTGTCAATTCTTCCCATTTGTCAATCTTGTATTGGAGAGAATTGCGATGTAGATAGAGTTGCTGGGCTGTTTTAGTTAGGACAGCACTATTTTCCCAGAGAGAAAGGATAATTTCCTGAATCTGATCCTGAGCCAAAATCATCTGGTGCAGACATTCTTTAATGACTCTCAGGTCCACAATCCTTTCTCCCATACTCCAAAGATAGAGTTGTGAAAAGGTGTATACACCTTGGTGACCCTGACGCCACCAAGTCTTAAACAAATCTCGCTCCGTTTTGATTAGGTCTGATAGGGCTTGAGAGCCTGTCTGAAACCACACCTGCCCCGACATGATAGACAGACGAAGGCCAAAGTCATACTCAACCGCTTCAATCGTATCAGATAAGATTGAGCGAACAGAGGTGTACTTATCTTGTTGAAGCACAAACACATAATCCTGAGCCCCGACCTGTAACACTGTTTGGCAGTTGGGAAAGAGGGTCTGCATCATATCTAGCCAAGAGGCTAGATTTTCCTGTTGGTAATAAGACAGATGGCAATAAACCAGCTGAATTTTTTTAAATGCTTGCGGTGCCTGCCCCTTCCCCTCAATCAGATAGGGATACCAAGGATTGAGCGAACGAGCCTGCTCCTGCTGGGTCAAAAGGGCAACCAACTGCTTTTCACGCTCGCTGAGCCCAGCTTCCTCCAGTAGAATCCACTGCTGAGAAGCTAAAGGGAGAGTAAGATAGCCTGGTTTCTCAATCGGCTGATCTGAAATCTGAGCTTCAGGAAACCAGTCCTGTAATTCCTTTGCAATCATATTCTAGCCCTCCACTTTTTGGATGCACCAAGAAATTATAGTCTCTAGACGCTCCAGATTTTCAGTCAGATGGAGATAGCCCATCACTGCTTCAAAACCTGTAGACATGCGGTAAGTCACCACATCAGCATTTTTAGCCTTTGTGTGGCTATTGGTATTGCGACCACGTTTGTAGATTTCTTCTTCTTTTTCCGTCAGGACTTGCTCTTCCAACATGAGGGCAATCAAGCGAGCCTGAGCCTTGGCTGACACATACTTAGTCGCCTCTTGGTGGAGTTTATTGGGTTTGGTCATTCCTTTAAGGATGAGATGGCGACGGATATACATGGAGTAAACTGCATCTCCCTCAAAAGCTAGCGCAATCCCGTTAATGAGATTGACATCAATCACGAGTCCACCTCACTCCATCCTTGGTGTCAAGGAGCTTAATTCCTTGAGCAGCCAATTGGTCACGGATTTGGTCTGCTGTCGCAAAGTCACGATTAGCACGCGCTTCTTGGCGTTTTTGGATTAAGGCTTCGATCACCGCATCCAAAACTTCCTCAACAAAGACTATTCCAAAGACTTCCAACATAGCCGCAAGAGCTTCCTTAACACTTGCATCATAGTTTCCTGAGTTGATCCATTTGGCCATTTCAAAGACAACTGTAATACCATTTGCGGAGTTGAAATCCTCATCCATATCGGCAACAAACTTATCTTTAAAAGCCTGTAACTCTTGGGTATCCACGTTTCCTGTAAATGGTTGTTCGTAAGTGTTTTTTAGATACTTAAGATTGGTCTCGGCATCACGCACTGCTTTTTCCGTAAAGTTGATAGGTTTACGGTAATGCTGAGTGGCAAAGAAGAAACGCAACACTTGCCCATCAAGAGTTTTAAGGGCATCGTGTACGGTTATAAAGTTGCCCAAGGACTTAGACATCTTGACATTGTCGATATTGACAAAGCCATTATGCATCCAGTAGTTAGCAAAAGTCTTGCCTGTTTTTGCTTCTGACTGGGCAATTTCGTTGGTATGGTGAGGAAACTCCAAATCAGCTCCACCACCGTGGATATCAATGGTATCTCCCAAAATCTCTGTCGACATGACTGAACATTCAATATGCCAACCCGGACGACCAGGTCCCCAAGGACTGTCCCAAGAAATCTCGCCTGGTTTTGCAGCTTTCCAAAGGGCAAAGTCTACAGGATTTTCCTTGCGAGCCGTTTCTTCATCGGTACGACCTGAAGCACCCAGCTCCAAATCTTCCAAGGTTTTATTGGCCAACTTAGCATAGTTGTGAGATTTTTCCACGCGGAAGTAAACATCTCCTTGACTCTCGTAAGCATAACCTTTTTCAATCAAGTCAGCGACAAAACGAATGATGTCCGCCATAAACTCCACTACACGCGGATGGCGAGTCGCAGGTTTCACGCCCAAGGCTGTCACATCCTCACGAAAGGCAGCGATGTACTTGTCCGCAACCTCTTGAGGCGTGATGCCTTCTTCTTTGGCACGATTGATAATCTTATCATCCACATCCGTAAAATTGGAAATATAGGAAACTTCGTAGCCACGATATTCAAAGTAGCGACGAATGGTATCAAAGGCTACCGTTGAACGAGCATTCCCCACGTGGATATAGTTGTAAACGGTTGGCCCACAAACATACATCTTAACCTTACCGTCCTCAATAGGTACAAATTCTCGCAAATCACGAGTCATGGTGTCGTAAATTTTAATCATGCGGTCCACTCCCTTCTCTATTTCTGACTTTTTCGGCTGAAAACCAGCTCTGCAAAAGGGCCAAATTGTCTGAGGCTATCCAGTTGGTAAAAGCGCTGCCCTTCCTCTTGGGTAAAGAGGGGAACCCCCTTTCCTAGGATAAGGGGCGCTATCTGAATAATGAGGTGGTCGAAAAGATCCGCATCCAAGAGCGGTCCTACCAAGGAATTACCACCAATCACAAAGACATTTTTGCCTTTGTCAATCTGGTGAACAAAGTCCACCACATCCCCAGCTACTGGCTGGTAATTGCTGACAGGCAGGTGCCTATCATGCGTAAAGACATAGTTTTCCGTAGCTTGATAAAAACTTTCTACATCTTGCAAATCCTGGATTTCCTCAAAGGTCCGCTTGCCCATGATGGTGATATCCATTTGCCTGTAAAAATCATCATAGCCTGTATCCTCTACAGAACCAAGCTGATGCAGCCAGTCTATCCTGTGCTGGCTGTCTGCCAAGTAGCCATCCATGGTGATACAGCCGTAAAAATATACTGCCATTCTTGTAGTTACCTTTCTAGTTCCTTTGCTATTGTCAAAGCGATAGTGACAAAAGTCATGGCATCAGCTGTCCGATCTTCATGGCGGGCATCCCAGGTTCGGTTATGATGATCCACATAGTCAGCTGTGTGGAAGAACTGATAGACCTTGGTCTTGCGAAATTGACTCCAAGCCATGATAGCTGAAGCTTCCATGTCGACCACTTGTGCACCAGCAGCCAAGCGACGCTTGACCTTATCAGGCGTTTCTCGATAAAAGGCATTACTACTCTCTACAACCCAGACGATCTGTGACTGGCTTCTTTAGCCTGCTCGAGTTTATTGACGTAGTACTCCCGTTTTTCTTCGACTTCGTGGATCGTTGGTTCATCCTTCTGTCCATGAACGCGAACAATCTTAGCTGGAATACCGACAACTGTTACATCACTAGGTACGTCTGCCACAACTACTGCAGCAGCACCGACTTTGGCATTTTCACCAATTTCTACCGGTCCGATGACTTGGGCATGGGCTGATATGAGAGCTCTTTTACGCACAGTCGGATGGCGTTTGCCAACATCCTTACCAGTCCCACCAAGAGTCACTCCGTGATAGAGAAGAACGCCTTTTTCAACAATCGCCGTCTCTCCAATCACCAGACCTGAACCATGGTCGATAAAAACACCTGATTCTATCTGAGCACCTGGATGGATCTCAATCTGAGTCCAAAAGCGCCAAAACTGACTATGCATCCGAGCCAGGAGTTTGAAGCCGTGCTTCCAGAGAAAATGCGAGAGACGGTGGGCAGCTAAGGCCTTAACACCTGGATAGGTCAGTAGAACCTCCAAAGTGGTGCGCGCCGCTGGATCATTTTCTTTTACGATATCAATGGTTTCGCGCCACCATCCCATACATTTCTCCTTTCTTATTCTGAGTCTTTTGGTTTGTGTGTAAATTCTTTCTTCGGTTTGTGGTCCTTGTGATGACGTGGACGGTGAGGACGTTCAGACTTTTCACCTTTTTCATCACGCTCAGGTTTTGGTGGACGAGGAAGAAGAGCTTTCATAGAAGCATCAACACGTCCTTTTTCATCAATCTTGATAACTTTAACATCGACTTCGTCTCCAATAGCCACCAAGTCTTCGACATTATTGGTACGCGTCCAAGCCATTTCCGAAATGTGAACGAGGGCATCTGTCTTGTCAAAGAGGTTGACAAAGGCACCGAATTTCTCGATACGAACAACCTTGGCATGGTAAACTTCATCTACTTTAGCCTCACGAACCAAGCCAGCAATGATTTCTTTGGCACGGTTAATAGCATCTTGGTCGCTAGAGTAGATAGAAACATTACCTTCTTCGTCGATATCAATCTTAACGCCTGTCTCAGCGATAATCTTGTCGATGGTTTCTCCACCCTTACCGATGACAATCTTAATTTTGTCCACATCAATCTTGATAGTATCAATTTTCGGTGCAGTTGGAGCCAATTCTGGACGAACTTCTGGAATAGTTGCTTCAATCACATCAAGGATTTCAAAACGCGCTTTCTTGGCTTGAGCAAGAGCTTCTGTCAAGATTTCTGCAGTAATTCCTTGGATCTTAATATCCATTTGAAGGGCTGTAATCCCCTCACGAGTACCTGCTACCTTAAAGTCCATGTCTCCAAAGTGGTCTTCCAAACCTTGGATATCTGTCAATACTGTGTAGTTATTTCCATCTGAGATGAGACCCATAGCAATCCCTGCTACTGGCGCCTTGATTGGCACACCACCAGCCATAAGGGCAAGCGTTCCCGCACAGATAGAGGCTTGAGAAGATGAACCGTTTGATTCTAAGACTTCTGCTACCAAGCGGATAGCGTATGGAAATTCTTCCAAGCTTGGCAAAACTTGCGCAAGGGCACGCTCACCGAGAGCACCGTGACCAATTTCACGACGGCCTGGTGCACCATAACGACCAGTTTCCCCTACAGAATATTGAGGGAAGTTATAGTGGTGCATAAAGCGTTTTTTGTACTCTGGGTCCAAACCATCAATGATTTGAGTTTCTCCCATCGGAGCCAAGGTCAAGACAGAAAGGGCTTGAGTTTGTCCACGAGTAAAGAGACCGGAACCATGCACACGAGGAAGGAAGTCGACAACTGCATCCAAAGGACGGATTTCATCGACTTTACGGCCGTCAGGACGAACCTTGTCTTCTGTGATCAAACGGCGTACTTCAGCGTGTTCCATTTGTTCCAAGATTTCAGCCACATCACGCATGATACGGTCAAATTCTTCGTGGTCTGCATATTTTTCTTCATAAACAGCAGTCACTTGGTCTTTAACTGCTTGAGTTGCAGCTTCACGAGCCAATTTTTCTTCTACTTGAACCGCTTTTTGAAGGTCGCTGTTATAGGCTGCGATGATTTCAGCTTGCAAGTCAGCATCCACATGAAGCAATTCCACTTCTGCTTTTTCCTTACCGACCGCAGCAACGATTTCTTCTTGGAAGGCAATCAATTCTTTAACAGCTTCGTGTCCTTTCAGAAGGGCTTCCAACATGATTTCTTCTGACAATTCTTTGGCACCAGACTCCACCATATTGATGGCGTGCTTGGTACCAGCTACTGTCAATTCAAGAAGTGAACGCTCTGCTTGTTCTTGATTTGGGTTGATGATGATTTGGCCGTCGACATAGCCCACTTGTACCCCAGCGATTGGTCCGTCAAACGGGATATCTGAGATAGAAAGCGCTAAAGATGAACCAAACATAGCCGCCATTGGAGCAGAGGCATTTTCATCATAAGAGAGCACTGTGTTGATTACTTGCACTTCGTTACGGAAACCTTCCGCAAACATAGGACGGATTGGACGGTCAATCAAACGCGCTGTCAAAGTCGCATCTGTTGAAGGGCGTCCTTCACGTTTCATAAAACCACCAGGAAACTTCCCGGCTGCATACATTTTTTCTTCGTAGTTGACTTGGAGTGGGAAGAAATCCCCAGTTGCCATTTTCTTAGACATAACGGCAGCAGTCAAGACAGTTGACTCACCGTAACGGACGACAACAGAGCCATTTGCTTGCTTAGCAACCTGACCAGTCTCTACGATTAACTCACGACCCGCAAAAGTCGTTTGAAACACTTGTTTTGTCATTTTAATCCCCTTTGGATTGATGAAATTATACGCCTTGCCTACAAAGATCAAGATACTAAGGTCGCAAAAAGCAAAGTAAAAATAGGAAACTGGCGAAGTCTTCGATGAAGACAAGACAGTTTATCTTTTTTACACAGCTTTTCGGCCGGGTTCAATTACTCATGATAGCATAGATTGACGCAGTGTGCGATGCACACCAGAAAATCTATCTTTTTCACTAGGGATTCAACCCGTGTTCAACTATCTAGGCACTTTGAAAAGTTTAAAAATATTATTCTTTAGCATTTGTATCTTTTATATCATAGCAGATTTGAATAGCTAAGAATCTGTTTATACCCTCATCTTTGTATCAAGTACGTACAGAGTCTATTTTATCATATTTTTCTTAAAAAGTACGGGCTTTTCTATTAAAAAGGAACCATTCCCCTCACCTGAGAAGAATGGTTTGCTTTTTATTATCCTAAAGACTGATGATTAAACAAGGCATGGGTTGCTTGGTGGATGTATTTTGCTGTTTCAGCATTGTTCATGGTGTAGAGATGCACACCTGCGACATCCTGAGTGACCAAGTCCACGATTTGGTCCACTGCATAGGCAAGTCCTGCTGCTCTGAGTGACTCAGGGTCATGCTCATACTTGTCTAAGATGGCTTTGAATTTGCGTGGAAGGTGGATATTCTCACAAGTCTTCAAAAGACGAAGTGCTTGGTTACGGTTAAGAATAGGCATGATCCCCGCATGAATAGGAACATCAATCCCTGCCAAGGTACACTTGTCTTGAAAATCGTAGAAGCGCTCATTGTCAAAGAAAAGTTGCGTTACAAGGCTTGAACAGCCTGCATCCACTTTCTTCTTGAGATTTTGAATATCTAGGATCTGGTTTGGCGAGTCAGGATGCCCTTCAGGATAACAAGCTCCAATAATATCAAAGTGAGGAGCTTGTTCCTTGATGAACTCAATCAAATCTGTTGCGTAGCGGAAATCCTTTTGCGGTTCCACATCAGGGATAATATCCCCACGCAAGGCCAAGATTTTCTGTACCCCAACCTTATCCAAGTCCGCAATGGTTTCAGCAACCTTTTCCTTGGTCAGATAGATAGCTGGCAAGTGGGCAATGGTTGGAATCGCCAAGTCATTCTGGATAAAGTCAGCCAAACGAACCGTTGTTTCCTTGATATTAAATTTATTATTGCTGGCAGTCACACTGATAAAGTGCGGTGTCAGCTCCCGCATATCCTGCAAGGCTGAAATAATTTTATCATTACCCACAGCTGGGTTTGGAGGGAACACTTCAAATGAAAGTGACGGAGTTT
Source organism: Streptococcus oralis (assembly GCF_001075675.1). GTDB lineage: Bacteria > Bacillota > Bacilli > Lactobacillales > Streptococcaceae > Streptococcus > Streptococcus oralis_V. The sequence goes on along the minus strand of NZ_JUNW01000007.1, from coordinate 100,793 downwards.
GGCGTGACATAGTCATTATCCTTTTCTTTTTAATTTCATGATTACTGAGCCAGCTAGGGCCAAGCAGTTCCTTGATCAGTCAGTGTCACGAGCGAAATCTTATCTTACAATTTCTCACGCGCAGCTTTTGCTGCTTCGACAAGGCGGATCAAGCTTTCTTTTGTTTCTGGAATACCACGTGTTTTCAAACCACAGTCAGGGTTGATCCAAACTTTCTTGCTTGGTACTTTTGCAAGGATAGCATCGATTGTGTGGTCGATTTCGCCTTCATTTGGCACACGAGGTGAGTGGATATCGTAAACCCCAGGTCCCACTTCTGTTTGGAAGTTTTTCGCTTTGAGTTCGTCCAAGATTTCAAGGTTTGAACGGCTTGCCTCAAATGAAATAACGTCCGCATCCATGTTGTCGATAGCTGGGATGATATCTGTAAATTCTGAGTAACACATATGAGTGTGGATCTGTGTATCTGGCGCTACTGTTGAGTGTACCAAGCGGAAGGCAGGAATAGCCCAGTCAAGGTAGTCTTCGTACCAGTCGCTACGACGGAGTGGCAATTTTTCACGAAGAGCTGCCTCGTCGATTTGGATGATTTTCACACCTGCAGCTTCAAGGTCAAGAACTTCATCCTTGATAGCAAGGGCGATTTGAAGAGTTGAGTCCTTGATAGAGATGTCTTCACGTGGGAATGACCAGTTAAGGATGGTAACAGGTCCTGTCAACATACCCTTAACAGGTTTGTCAGTACGGCTTTGTGCGTAGCTAGACCATTTGACAGTGATTGGGTTGAGACGAGTTACATCACCCCAGATGATTGGTGGTTTCACCCCACGCATACCGTAAGATTGTACCCAACCATTCTTAGAGAAGAGGTAACCTGACAAGTTTTGACCGAAGTACTCAACCATGTCGTTACGCTCGAACTCACCGTGTACAAGCACGTCAAATCCAACTTCTTCTTGCCATTTGATCCATTCGTCGATAGTTTCAGCAAGGAAGGCGTCGTACTCTTCTTGTGACAATTCACCCTTACGGAAGGCCAAACGTTTGGCACGAACTTCCTTAGTTTGAGGGAATGAACCGATGGTTGTTGTTGGAAGTGCTGGAAGTTTGAAAGCTTCTTCTTGGATAGCTTCACGTTCTGCAAAGGCTGGCAAACGAGTGTAGTCAGCATCTGTCAAACCAGCGATACGCGCACGAAGTTCTGCATTTTCACCCACACGCTCAGTCGCAAAGAGTTCTTTGTTAGCTGCAAGAGCTTCTGCACCTTGACCGTTGCGGATAGCATCCAAGTCACGGATTTCATCCAATTTTTCAACTGCAAAGGCAAAGTGGTTCAAGATAGCTGGTTCAAATTCTTCATTAGCAGTTGTAAATGGCACATGAAGAAGTGAGCATGAGCTTGTCAATACGATGTTTTCAGCTGGGATTTGCTCAAGAACAGCCAAGCTCTTTTCATAGTTGTTACGCCAAATGTTCTTACCATTGACAATACCTGCATAGAGAGTCTTGTCAGCTGGGAAGCCACCTTTAACAAGTTCAAGAGTTTTCTTACCTTCAACGAAGTCAAGACCGATCGCATCTACTGGCAATTTCACAAGGTCAGCATAAACGTCACGAACGTCTCCGAAGTAAGTTTGAAGCAAGACTTCAAGACCTTTCTTGTCAGCCAAGAGTTTGTTGTAGAGGTTCAAGAAGAGAGCTTTTTCTTCAGCTGTCAAGTCTTTGACAAGAGCCGCTTCGTCGAGTTGGATGCGAGTCGCACCAAGTTCAGCCAATTTAGCAAAAACTTCTTGGTAAGCAGCTACTAAGCTGTCTACGAAGTCTTCTGCTTTCACGCCTTCTTCAAAGTCTGACAATTGAAGGAAAGTGAATGGACCTACAAGAACAGGACGAGTGTTCAATCCAAGTTCTTTGGCTTCTTGAAACTCATCAAAGATCTTGTGACCTGCCAATTTTACTTGAGTATCTTTTTCAAATTTAGGCACGATGTAGTGGTAGTTGGTGTTGAACCATTTCTTCATCGGAAGGGCACGCACGTCCCCTTTTTCACCTTGGTAACCACGACCCAAAGCAAAGTAGCGCTCAAGGTCAGACAAGTCCAAGTTTTGAACTGAAGCAGGCACCACGTTGAAAAGGAAAGCTGCATCTAGGAAGTTGTCATAGTGAGAAAAGTCATTTGATGGGATTTCAGTGATTCCTTTTTCTTTGACAATGTTCCAGTGTTTCGCACGCAATTCTTTAGCTGCTGCCAAGAGTTCTTCTTCTGAGATTTCTTTTCTAAAGTATTTTTCAGTTGTAAATTTCAATTCGCGGAATTCACCCAAACGAGGGAAACCGATGATCGTAGTTGACATGATGTGTCCTCCAAAATTTGTTGTTGAAACTATCTTAACAGAAAAGAAACTGTCTGTATAATTGTAAATAATTAGGCTTTGATATAGTTTGAAACTATATCGCTTTTTCGAACAAAAGAAAAAGACTTGAGACCAGTGTCTCAAATCCTTTGTATTGCTTGTTTTATTGCTGTATTTTAGTTAGAATGCTCAAACGAGCTATTGACGATTCTCATCAGTGACTATGGCTTGGTATTAGAAAAGACTATAGGTTAGTTATCCTTTGGTAATTTTGATATTTCCCTTAAAAAGTGCGGACGGGAGGTGAAATTCCCCTGTGGATGCTTTTAGAAATCCAAGGAATTTCATCCCTATCAACCTTTTTCCTGTTCAAGTGGTACGACTGCTAGTGTCTTTCCTAAACTGGCTAAAACTTTTAAGACTGTATCCAACTGAGGACTAGTCTTGCCTGTCTCCATCCTAGCTATGACGGGCTGGCTCACTCCACTAAGTTCTTCTAGCTTTTTCTGGCTGATTCCTTGTTCATGCCTGGCCTCAATCAACTCACTCATGATAGCCACTCGCATATCACTTTCAAGAATTTCCTCCTTGCTAAAGAGTTCAGATCGGATATCTTTCCAATTACTTCCAATGGCACTATTCTTCATCACTTACCCTTCTTTCTTTTATTTCCTTCAGTTCACGCTTGGCTTTTTCAACGATTATAACTCAAAAGTTATTAAAAGTAAATCCTAATACCAATAAAAAGAAGACCTTAGAATCATTCTAAAGGTCTCATTTTTATTATTCGAAAAAATTTTGAGAAGAGTTATAATGTGGAGCTATTCCTGACTCTTACACTAACTCAATGCCTTTCTCACGGAGATTAGCCAGACACTCCTCATAGTATTCTGCATCATGCTCACTATAGATGGGATTGTCCAACTTTTCCTCAGGCAAGTCTTCATAAGCTGGACAAATTTTGCCTCGGTAGTTCTTGTCCAACCATTCTGGACTGACATTGTAGCCACGGTCAGCCATCTCCTCCATGATCAAGAGATGATAGGCGTAGAGACGATAGGGCGAGTGGGTAAAGACATAGTCCACCGTCGCATGCTTTCTACCCCAGCCATTGCCACGCAGGGCGCAGCACTCTCGATGTTGCCCCAAAAGTTGAGGACGGGGAAGTTGTGAAATCAAAGCCTCATGCCAAAGTCTCATGGGAGTCTCCTTTCAGTAAAGTCGAATGTTGCAAGTAGGTATTGGGATAGCGATCAAGCAACTCTCGAGTCTTAGAGATCAAGTCTTCCTTAGAAGCCTGACCATAGCGGTAGCGATCCAGCAAGAGCATATAGTCCTTACGCTCGGCATCTGTCGCTTTCTTTTTGAAATAGCCCCAAATATGCTGAAAGGCATTGCAAACCTGACCTCTATGCTCAGGGATTTGACAGGCACGGTCGATCAGTTCCTGAACATGACTTACCTCCACCACTTCATTCTTCAAGTATTGGCGAATCTCATTGTAAATATTGCTAGAATGACTCAAAACGAGGTATTTGTTTCTAGCCCAGAGTTGTTGGCACTGGGATTTTTGGTTAGTTTGTTCCATGTTTCTCCTTACTTTCTATCAGTTTCCAGGAAATATGGAAACAAAGTTGTATCTTAATTTTTTAAGGAAATGTATTTTCTTTCTATTTTATCATATTTTCACTGCTAAAAATTAACTTTGGTATAACGGTTAAAAATAAGCAATGAATTAGAAAAAATCCCAAATTTTAAAATCCTAATTCCTACGTCTATGTTCTCCATCTATTTCTTCTACAAATTTAAATCCTTTTAATTCCAGTTGCTCAAGTTTCGGACGAATCTTTCTAATAACATCCTCCCTATAATCTTCAAATTCATGAGGAGGTTCAAAAGCGTATTTTTCTATCCAAAGAGTATAGGTCATATTTTCTGGAATTTTATCAAAGTCAAAATAATTTCCACTGTAGAAAGAATCTCTTGGAATTTCCAAAATGATAAAAATTCCTTATCTCCAAAACAATCTATCGCATTTCATATACTGCTATCCCATGACTTAATTTGCCCAAATTTATTAACTACACTGAGATAAGTCAATAGGAAGATTTCTTCTCCTACCTACAGTTCTCGTGCAAGTTTTATAGGTTCTATCTCTTAAAAACTTATAAATTGCTAAGTTCAACAAACTAGGATTTGTCGATTTTACAGTAGTTACAATATCTTTATAGCCATTTATTTATATATTTCCTTATTAAATCATTTACTTCATCAGGATTATCTTGATTTGAATTATGAGCGGCATTTTTAATAATATGTAGTGGGTATCCTTCCCTTTTGTGCCACTCTCTTGTATACTGCGACACTTTACCAACCTTATCGTTCTCCCCAAGTAAAAGTATTACAGGACATTTCAAATTTATTTCATGATTTTCAGGAATAAATGCTGCTTCACCTATCCACATCAAATGGCATAGTTCCCTTTTACTATAGATTGAGAGCATAAGTTTCATACTGTTCTGAGTATACTCAGAAACACCACAACCTTTTGCCATAAAATCTCTTAGCATTTTATCTGGGTATAGTTTACTTAGCCACTCAATCTGGTTTAACCAAAACATATCTGATTTGCTATAATAATTTCCAAAAGGAACGCTATCTATAGAAATAAAACCTATTGCTTGTTCTTGATGTCCTTCTATGTAATATTGAGCTATCATTCCTCCAAGTGATTGCCCAATAAATATTGCCGATTTAACATTCTCTGTTTTTAATATAATTTCCAGTTCTTGCGTCACTAATTTGTAATTAAACGTACTGTATGGTCTGGACTCTCCGTGACATGGGCAATCCCAAACAATAATATTGAAATCCTTTTTAAATTCATCTACTTGTTTATCATATAATCTATGATCAGCTGTCAATCCAGGAAGCATTACAATGCATGGTTTTTCGACATTTTCATTAGTCCAATAATACGTATTTCCTTGTTCCGATTCCACACTTTTTTTAATCATCCTATCTCTCCACAAATTCCAATTTATCTACACTGCTTTAATCTTCTCATTTATCAATTCAATAAATACTATCACAATCACTCCATTAAATAAATATATTATCTTTTCTATTTTATCATATTCCTAGAAAAACCACTTGAACTAGGGAGGACGAGTGGGAGCGAAATTTAACACGAGAAAAGGGTACAAGCATGAAGAATATTACTAAAAGGAGAACATACTAACCAATTATCCTTTAAAACTCATAGATTGCCTACCAGTATTCCCTATCTATTTTCTCCTCAAATGTAAATCCTTTAGCTTCCAATTGCTCAAGTTGCGGCTGAATCTTTTCAATGACAGACCTATTCTTTTTCATTTTATCTTGATTTTCACCCATCATAAGAAAATATTTTTTGTTTCTAGGAACAACATCAAAACAGTAATAACCCAATCCATTTGAAAGAATTCCTTGAAATTCCCAAAATACTAAGAACTCTCTGCCTCCAAACTGCTCCATGGCATCCCAAATACTTCTATTCCAACTTTCAAATTCATTAAATTTTTCAATTGAACTAAGATAGGTCAAGAGAAAGAAATCTTTTCGTCTTAGCTTAGCGAAATTTTCATTATTAATTTCTAAGTTTGAATAGTGACGACCCAAATCATAGAAGGTCAGCACTCTATGTTTTTCCATAAAATAAAGTATCTCAGACGGATCCAAACCTTCTTTTCTCAGAATACTTTCCCAGAAATTCACAATTCTACCTATTATTTCCTCACTTAAAGGACTATTCCTCTCATATCGGGGAATTTCTTCATTTAACTTTTCTGCAACAATATAGTCCATTGCAGGGCTATTATAAGATTTAAGAGATTCCTGTATAGTCATACGTAGTAGTTTAGCTTTCTGATTTTCAGAAAAAGATTTATATTCACTTGAGAGATATTGATAAAAATCAGTCTTATGATTCCCCTCTCTTAGTTCTCTTGATAATTCCTCACTATCTGTCTCAAGTAATGTATCCAATTCCTCTTTTGTACGATTTAGAGATTCTTCATAAAGAAAATAGGCCGAGCTATTCATTTTATAGTTTGGTGGATATTGGTTAAGATTTGATCGTTGAATGTCGGACAGTATTTCTTGTATGCTTCGTCCAAACTTGAAAATCCCTGTAAAACTTGTTTTTTCATCATCCTTAACTTTTATTTCTTCGTTCTTTAATAGTTGTTTATATAATTCAGGATAAAAAAGGTAGGTATAGATAATCCAAAGTTGCTGTTCCTCCTGAACATGTCCTAGTTTCCCCCTTGAAAAGAATTCTTGATTGACATAGTCATTAAAATGATTTCTATCTCGCAAATTTCTATTTTCAAAGCTGAACCTTTTCCAAAAATCATCTGACAATCTCGTACTAAATTTCTTTCCTAGCAACTCAAAATAATCTTGCCAAATATTTGATGGGTGAAGAACAAATGGTAGTTCTATCCGTCTATCAATAATTTTAGAGAGGAAATTATTGTCGTTAAGATGCACTTTCTCAATATCCCCAACAAAAACAATTGGAATCTTGCCATTAAGTAAGCTAAAAATTTTATAACTCTCCTCTTGTTGTTTGTTAGACATTCGATCAAAATCATCAATAACTAATACTTTTCGAGATAATGATAGACATTTAGAAGTTAGTAAACAACTGTAAAAACCATCTGATTTGATTTTAAAAAATTGATAGATTGCTACTAATAAAACAATACTCCCAATAATTAATTTAACACAAAAAGATTCAAAAAAAGAACTTAAACCCAAATCAACTACATTAGTCATTAAGATAGAAACTGCGACACATAAAACTATGAAAATCCTTAAAAGGCTATATACCAACGGGTGTAATTTTGAAAAAACAATCTCAATCGTTGAGCGGTTATCGCTTAATCTCCAAAAGTCTATCGTAACTAATTTTTTATTAGTATTCTTACCAACTTCAACTAGAAATTCTGTTTTTCCAGAACCCCAGTTCCCATTTAAGAAATAAGTTTTATTTTCTTCAAGTAATTTAGCAACATTTTTAGCTGCTACTGAAGTATCAATGTGCTTTAATGTAATAAATCTATCATCCATAGTATTTCTTTCTAAAAAACAAAATATTTCATAGCGCCTACTTTTATAAAAATTATACCACGAATCCACAAAAATCCCCTTAGAAATCCATTTCTAAGGGGTTGTCCTTATCCAGCTACTTGTTCTATTTCTTCTCCTTTAACTTTCTTCTCCTTCTTACTTGAACTAGTCAATCGTCTCTTACTGTCTCTAATTGTGTTTATATTTTAAGAGAATTTACTTATTTATCTCTTGTAAACTCCCCTACTCCAACCGGCTTTTAACCTTCTTCTTAGTCAAGATACGGTCGTTTTTGTTAGAGAGAGCTTGGATACGAGCTTCGAGAAGGATTTTCCGTCCGGCCTCTGTTCGTGTATAGACGAGGTGATAGCGTCCGATAGTTGGCCTCAGAAAGTCAAGGAATTTCCGTGCTTCTTCCTTGCGCTTGTCAAAAAGACTAGGCACGACATAGTAAGGTGACTGACCTTGTCGGACTTTCTCTGCCTTCAAGAGATAGCGCTGGTTGTCCACTGGAGCAAAGAACTCTCCCACAGTCTGCGCAAACAACTCCTTGTCCCTCATGCTTCCTCCCTTGAGATAGGCAAAGACCATGTAATTTTCCTTATTCTCCTCTACCTGAACTCGGGATTGATCATCCGTTAGATGCCCCGAATCTAGCAGAGCCTTTCGGATCTGCTCACCCAGAGATTGCAAACGTTTATAGGGACTCTTATAGCGGAGGTAGCGCCAAGATGCAAAGGCCAAAAATAGGAGACAGGCTGTCGTAAGCCACCAAACACCGATCAATCTCAGTCTAAATAGCAAGACCAACAAATCCACTGCCAACAAGAGCAATGTCATGCGAACCCATTTTAATGCATCAAGCAAGAGCATGACTGGGATCTTCTGTTTTTGGGTTGCGACTTCTGTAACTATCTCAAATTGATCCGCTACGACAAGAGATTCATGCCATTTTTTTCTCAAGCCTGCTCGATCCTTGGAGAGACTCTTAACTCGCTCATTGTACTCACTAATTTGCTTTTTCTTAAAAGGGGGCTTTGGAAAATCCAAACGATCCAAACCGGTCTCAATACTCTCCTGATTATAGGCCAAGCCAAGAAAATGCTCCATCCGTCGCGACAAGGTCTGCAGATCCTGATTGCTCTCTGGTCTAGGCTCCTCACCAGGAAGAGTGATAAGTGCTTGCGCTTGAACGGCTACCAGATGCCAGATGTTGCTGGTCTTTTCTGGATGTCCCGGCCAGATACGAATGGCACGCCCACGCATCTGGTTACTCAGCATAAAGCTCCCCACAAAGCTTCCGAGGATTAGGGAATTAACACAAGGAGCATCCCAACCCTCTCCGAGGAGAGATTTGGTTCCGACTAGGATTTGAATCCGCCCTCGTTGAAAAAGCTCCGTCACTGCCGCCACGATTCCCTTAGCTGAGCTCGGAAAACCAACCTGCACATAATCTTTTGGATCCAAGTGACCAATAGATGAGAAACTAAGAGGAACCTGAGGCAAGAATTCCTTCAACTCTGCTGCCACATCGGTAGGCAAAATAACGACACTACCTGACAAGACAGCCAATGACACAGGTATTTCTTGCTCCTGAGCTTTTCGACGAATGCTTTCAAAATAAGGGAGAACCCCCAACTGAGAAATGGTTGCCTGATTATCTCCCAGATAGGTGGCAAAATCCTTGCGAATATAGTCAGCTAGTACTAACTGTCTCAGTTCCTGACCTAGACTCTCATACTCCGTCAAAAAGATATCGGCAATGGCAGACAACTTCCCTAGAGATTGGGTTAAAAGCTGGTCAGAAGCCTTAGACTTAACCAGATAAACCTGACGTTTTTCCACCAACCCACGCGCCTTCAAGTCAGCCTCTAACTTTTTCCTATATCCATCTGGATCCTCATACCAATCTGGTGTCTGATAGAGTATGCTCTGCAACAGCGTCTCCAACCAGTAGGAGGTCAATGCTGGAAGCTTCTGGGTTCCCAGTAAATTTTGTAAAGAGAGAGGAATCGTTAACCCCTGAGAATGCATATAAATCAACATAGCAGACAAGTACTTGGGATCTTCTAAGAGCAAATCAGATGAAATATCCCCTTTGAGGACCTTAGACCCTGCTACAAATGTTTGAAAATCAGGATCGACTATAAGGTGATGAATATAGTCCCACTTAGTCTCCTCAAACCGTTTGAGACGTTCCGCCTCTTCAGCTGTTGGTGAACACATATAGACAAAATCCTGATGAGGGCAAAGAGTGTCTTCCTTTACTAGTTCAGGTACCGTGATTTCTTGATCGATCTCCCCACACATACGGATATAGCGTTCCCAGAGTTCTGGCTCGCTGTCATAAGGTGGTGTCGCTGTCAGGGAGATGAGTTTCAGCTGTCCATACTGCTTGCGGAAGGCTTCCAGACTTTTCCACCATTCATTGCGCAGGTGGTGGCATTCGTCCAAACAAAGAGTCGCAACTTTCTGAGCTCTTAGGCTTGCAAGCAAATCAAACCCCACAAAATCCTCTGCTTCTCCATCTTCTTGTGATTGCAGTTGGTTCATGGCGCTATGAAAGGCCTGATAGGTCACAATCGTTAATGCCTTCATCTCCTTTAAGTTTTGGGAAACGAGGTCTGAAAGCCTCTGACCATCCTCTAGAAAAGCAGTTTGGATCCTATCTACCCATTGTTCACGAATGGTGACAGTCGGAACTAAGATGAGGGCTGGGTTGCCAAAACGAGCGATTAGCTCGATACCAATGGTTGTCTTTCCAGACCCTGGAGCGGCCACTAGATGAACATGACCGTCTGCTTGATAGTCCTGAAAACAATCCAAGACCTGTTTTTGATATTGGCGCCAGCTTCCTTTAAAGTTTAAACCTAACATGATAACCCTCATTCTATACCGTCATTTTCTTATTCTCATTTTACCACACTTATTTCTCCAGTCAGATAATCCAAATAGTTTTTCTCCACAAAATATGGTATAGTAGAATCATACTATCTATGAGGAGTTTACATGTCACAGGATAAGCAAATGAAAGCTGTTTCTCCCCTTCTACAGCAAGTCATCAATATTTCATCTATCGTGGGGGGAGTCGGCACCTTGATTTTCTGTATTTGGGCCTATCAGGCGGGTGTTTTACAGTCCAAGGAAACCCTATCGGCCTTTATCCAGCAAGCTGGGGTTTGGGGGCCACCACTCTTTATCTTTTTACAGATCCTTCAAACCGTTGTTCCGATCATTCCGGGAGCTTTGACCTCAGTGGCTGGGGTCTTTATTTACGGCCACATCATCGGAACTATCTATAACTATATCGGCATCGTAATTGGCTGTGCCATTATCTTTTACCTCGTGCGTCTCTATGGAGCTGCCTTTGTTCAGTCGGTCGTCAGCAAACGCACCTATGACAAGTATATCGGTTGGCTAGATAAGGGCAATCGTTTCGAGCGGTTCTTTATCTTTATGATGATCTGGCCAGTTAGCCCGGCTGACTTTCTCTGTATGCTGGCTGCCCTCACCAAGATGACCTTCAAGCGCTATATGATTATCATCGTTTTGACCAAGCCCTTTACCCTAGTGGTTTATACTTATGGTTTGACTTATATTATTGATTTCTTCTGGCAGATGTTTTGAGAATAGAAAAATCCGTTTGGTTTCCCAAGCGGACTTTTAGAACATAAATAGAAAATAGCCTGATACTAAATATACTTTGGTATGAAAATCATGCCTATTTTTCGATAGTGAATCGAGGACTTACCTAGCCTTTCCGCCGTGATAAAAACACCTGAAATCTAATGGTTTCAGGTCTTGGGAAACTTTGAGACATTGGGCTCAAAGTTTAGGTATGGAATTTCGAAGAAAGTCGCTACCGTCCGTCATCACTTAAGGAAAGGCTCAAAAAATTGCCTTCAAACAAAATATCCGTTTGGTTGCCCAAGCGGATATTTTCTTTGTTTTATTTTGCGACACTCTTAGCGAGGACAAAGTTCCCAAGTGTGGCAGAACCATTGCCAGCAACAGCTGGAGTCACGATATAGTCACGTACATCTGGAACTGGTAGGTAGCCATTGAGTAGGGCTGTGAATTTCTCACGTACGCGGTCAAGCATATGTTGTTGAGCCATAACCCCACCACCAAAGACGATGACATCTGGACGGAAAGTTACAGTCGCATTCACTGCGGCTTGAGCAATGTAGTAGGCTTGAACATCCCAAACAGAGTTGTTGAGTTCAATGTTTTCCCCACGAACACCTGTACGAGCTTCCAAACTTGGACCAGCTGCATAACCTTCCAAACATCCATTATGGAAAGGACAAACACCATTAAATTCTTTTTCAATATCCATTGGGTGTCTAGCCACATAATAATGACCCATCTCAGGGTGACCAACACCGCCAATAAACTCGCCACGTTGGATAACACCTGCACCGATACCTGTACCGATTGTGTAATAAACCAAGTTTTCGATACGACCGCCGGCATTATTACGAGCAACCACTTCACCGTATGCAGAACTGTTTACGTCTGTCGTAAAATACATAGGCACGTTTAGAGCGCGACGAAGAGCACCAAGCAAGTCGACATTTCCCCAGTTAGGTTTTGGAGTTGTTGTGATAAATCCATAAGTTTTTGAGTTTTTATCGATATCGATTGGACCAAATGAACCAATGGCAAGTCCTGCAAGATTGTCAAATTTTGAGAAGAACTCGATGGTTTTATCGATTGTTTCAATAGGTGTTGTTGTAGGAAATTGTACCTTTTCTACAACGTTATAGTTTTCATCTCCGACAGCACAGACAAATTTTGTACCGCCCGCTTCCAAGCTTCCGTATAGTTTTGTCATGATTAACCTCTTGTATTTATTTTCTTTATTATAGCATATTTCCAGACTGAAAATTGCTCAATATTTTAGATTTTCCTCTGTAAATTTTACCATTCAAGCAAAAACGAACAAACATGACATTTGTTCGTTTTTTTGTTTTATTAAGCTTTAACTTCGATGATTGCGTCACCCTTAGCAACTGATCCAGAAGCAACTGGATTTACTGAAGCAAAGTCTGCAGTGTTTGTTACGATAACCATAGTTGTGTTATCAAGACCTGCAGCAGCAATCTTAGCTGAGTCAAATGTTCCAAGAACATCTCCAGCTTTAACCTTGTCACCTTGGGCAACTTTATGGTTGAAGCCTTCACCGTTCATTGAAACAGTGTCGATACCAACGTGAATTAAGATTTCAGCACCGTTAGCTGTTCTCAATCCATAAGCATGGCCAGTTGGGAAGACGATTGTTACTTCAGCATCAGCTGGTGCATAAACAACATCTTGGCTAGGTTTCACGGCGATACCTTGTCCCATAGCTCCACTTGAGAATACTGGGTCATTCACATTTGAAAGAGCAACAACGTCACCAACGATTGGTGTTTGGATAACACCTTCGCTAGGTGAAACCACAGTACCAGTTACTGCTTCTTCTGTTAAACGGTCAGTTTCAGCTTCAGAAATTGCTCCTGAAACTTCTTCTACTTCATCTTCGTAACCAAACATGTAAGTAAGAGCAAAACCAAGTACAAATGATACAGCTACCATAAGAAGGTATTGTAGAAGTTGTCCGTTACCAATGTAAAGCATTGTACCAGGGATGACTGTGATACCATTACCAGTACCAGCAAGTCCAAGGATAGATGCCAATCCACCACCGATTGCACCAGCAATCAATGAAAGGAAGAATGGTTTACGGAAACGCAAGTTAACCCCGAAGATAGCAGGCTCAGTAATACCTAGGAAGGCAGAAAGAGCAGCTGGGAAAGCAAGTGTTTTAAGTTTAGGATTTTTAGTTTTCACACCAACGGCTACTGTCGCAGCCCCTTGAGCTGTCATCGCTGCAGTGATGATGGCGTTGAATGGGTTAGCATGGTCAGCAGCAAGCAATTGAACTTCAAGCAAGTTGAAGATGTGATGAACACCTGATACGACGATTAATTGGTGAACTCCACCAATCAAGAAACCACCAAGTCCGAATGGCAAGTTAAGAATAGCTTTTGTTCCAATGAGGATGTAACTTTCAACAACGTGGAAGACTGGTCCGATAACAAACAATCCAAGGATTGACATTACAAGGAGTGTTACGAACGGTGTTACCAAGAGGTCAAGTACATCTGGAACAACTTTACGAACAGCTTTTTCAAATTTAGCTCCGACAACCCCGATGATGAAGGCTGGAAGAACTGAACCTTGCAAACCTACAACTGGGATAAATCCGAAGAACTGCATTGCAGTTACTTCACCACCAGAAGCAACAGCCCAGGCATTTGGAAGTGAGTCAGATACGAGCATCATACCAAGGACGATACCAACGGCTGGGTTACCACCGAATACGCGGAAGGTTGACCATACAACCAAACCTGGCAAGATGATGAAGGCTGTATCTGTGAGGATTTGGCTGTAAATGGTAACATCTTCTGGAAGTGTGATTCCAAGAGCGTTCAAGAGACCACGAAGACCCATGAAGAGACCTGTCGCTACGATAACTGGAATGATTGGTACAAAGACGTCACCGAAAGTACGGATAGCACGTTGGAACCAGTTTCCTTGTTTAGCAGCTTCTGCTTTCATATCTTCTTTAGAAGATGTTGGTAAACCAAGTGCAACCACTTCGTCGTACATCTTGTTTACTGTACCAGTCCCAAAGATGATTTGGTATTGGCCTGAGTTAAAGAAAGCCCCTTGAACTTTATCCAAGTTCTCAATCACTTCCTTCTTGATTTTTCCTTCATCTTTGACCATGACACGTAGACGAGTCGCGCAGTGGGCTACACTGTTGACATTTTCACGTCCACCAAGGGCTTCGATGACCTTTTTTGCAATATCCTGATTGTTCATTTGCAAAAATCTCCTTATATAAAATTTTGTAAAGTGTTTGAAAGCGATTTTATCCGCCCTACGACTATTATTTTATCATGTTTCTAAAATATGTCAAGCGTTTTGCAGGATTTTTTATTTCCTTTCTTTTTTCTCTGATTATTTTTGCTCGTTTTTGATGGAAATTCTCTTTTTCCTCAAAAAAATATCTTTAACCTTGAGGAATCAAGGTTTTTATTTACATTTTCTTTCATTTTTTCGTGAAAATTTGTTAGATTTCCTTTGCTTGATTTATGGCAACCGTTTGACATATTTTTCTTTTTTTTAACATAAAAGACTTGCTTTTTTTGCCGAAAACGTTTACTATTAATAATAGAATAGAACTCTTATGGAGGAAAGATAAAATGGAATGGACAACTGAGCGCCGTTATAGACGCTATGAAGACTGGTCTAATGATGAGATCAAGCAAATCAAGGAAAAGATGGCACAATCTCCATGGCATACTCATTACCATGTCGAGCCTAAAATGGGGCTTCTCAATGACCCAAATGGCTTTTCCTATTTTGATGGTAAGTGGATCCTCTTTTACCAAAACTTCCCCTTCGGTGCAGCCCATGGGTTGAAGTCTTGGGTGCAGCTTGAAAGTGATGATTTAGTGCACTTTACAGAAACTGGAGTCAAAGTTTTGCCAGATACTCCATTAGATAGCCACGGGGCCTATTCTGGATCAGCCATGCAGTTTGGCGATCAGTTGTTCCTATTCTATACAGGGAATGTCCGTGATGAAAACTGGATTCGTCACCCATACCAGGTTGGTGCTCTTTTGGGAAAAGATGGCAAGATTACGAAGATTGACAAGGTCTTGATTGACCAGCCAGCAGACTCTACCGACCACTTCCGTGACCCACAAATTTTTAACTTTAAGGGACAATATTATACTATCGTGGGTGGACAGGACTTGGAGAAAAAAGGCTTTGTTCGTCTCTACAAGGCTATTGATAATGACTACACCAACTGGCAAGAGATTGGTGACCTTGACTTTGCTAACGACCGCACTGCCTACATGATGGAATGTCCAAATCTAGTCTTTGCAGGCGAGCAACCTGTCCTTCTCTACTGTCCACAAGGATTGGATAAGGCTGTTCTAGACTATGATAATATCTATCCAAACATGTACAAAATCGGGGCTTCCTTTGATCCTGAAAATGCCAAAATGGTCGATGTGTCTCCATTGCAAAATCTAGACTATGGTTTTGAAGCCTATGCAACTCAAGCCTTCAACGCTCCTGATGGGCGTGCTCTAGCTGTCAGCTGGCTTGGTTTACCAGATGTAGCTTACCCATCTGATCGTTTTGACCACCAAGGAACCTTTTCATTGGTCAAGGAACTCACTATCAAAGATGGCAAACTCTACCAATACCCTGTCGCAGCCATCAAAGAACTTCGTTCTTCTGAAGAGGTCTTCTCAAATCGTACTCAAACCAATAACACCTATGAACTCGAACTCAATTTGGAGGCCAACAGCCAAAGCGAGATTGTCTTGCTCGCTGATAAAGAAGGCAAGGGGCTTTCAATCAACTTTGACCTTGTCAATGGACAGGTGACAGTGGATCGTAGTCAGGCTGGTCAACAGTACGCCCAAGAATTTGGTACGACACGTTCTTGCCCTATCAATAACCAAGCTACTACTGCTACTATCTTCATCGACAAGTCGGTCTTTGAAATTTTCATCAATAAAGGAGAAAAAGTATTTTCTGGTCGTGTCTTCCCACATGCGGGCCAAAATGGTATCCTGATCAAGTCTGGAAACCCAACTGGAACTTACTATGAATTAGATTATGGTCGCAAAACTAACTGATGTCGCAAAACTTGCAGGCGTCAGCCCCACTACCGTCTCACGGGTCATCAATAAAAAGGGTTATCTATCTGAGAAAACCATTCAAAAGGTCAATGAAGCCATGCGAGAATTGGGTTATAAACCCAACAATCTGGCTCGAAGCCTCCAAGGAAAATCTGCCAAGTTGATTGGACTCATTTTCCCAAACATCAGTCATGTCTTTTATGCGGAGTTGATTGACAAGTTGGAACACCAACTCTTCAAGAATGGCTACAAGACCATCATCTGTAACAGCGAACATGACTCTGAAAAAGAACGGGAGTACATTGAAATGCTGGAGGCCAACCAGGTCGATGGTATCATTTCTGGAAGTCACAACTTGGGAATCGAAGACTACAATCGCGTGACAGCACCGATCATTTCCTTTGACCGAAACTTGTCTCCAGACATCCCTGTCGTCTCCTCTGATAACTACGGTGGCGGGGTCCTCGCAGCCCAAACCTTGGTCAAGACAGGCGCTCGGTCTATCATCATGATTACAGGAAATGACAATTCCAACTCACCGACTGGACTGCGCCATGCTGGATTTGCCTCTGTACTCCCAAAAGCGCCTATTATCAATGTTTCGAGTGACTTTTCTCCCGTCCGAAAAGAAATGGAAATCAAGAATATCTTGACCCATCAGAAACCAGATGCGATTTTTGCTTCGGATGATTTGACAGCTATTCTAGTGATCAAAATCGCTCAAGAGCTGGGAATTTCTGTTCCTGATGAGCTCAAGGTCATCGGCTATGATGGAACTTACTTTATCGAGAACTACTATCCTCACCTGACAACGATTAAGCAACCTATGAAAGAGATTGCCCAACTCACTGTCGATCTCCTCTTGCAGAAGATTGAAGGCAAGGAAGTAGCGACAACTGGTTACTTCTTACCCGTCACCCTATTACCAGGAAAAAGTATTTAATACTCTTCGAAAATCTCTTTAAACCATGTCAGCTTCCATCTGCAACCTCAAAACAGTGTTTTGAGCAGCCTGCGGCTAGTTTCCTAGTTTGCTTTTGGATTTTCATTGAGTATAAACACAAGAAAACTCAGACGAATTCGTCTGAGTTTTTTATGATCGTAAACTTTTCAGATAGCGCTGGGCTGTCTCTAAGTTAAAGGTTTTATCTGCGATGAGGCGCTCAACGAGGGGAGCTACCTCGGACTCACTAGCACCTGCTAGGAGAGCTAAGGATTTGGCCTGTAATTTCATGTGGCCTTGCTGGATGCCCGTACTGACCAAGGCTTTGAGGGCCGCAAAGTTTTGGGCAAGACCGATGGACACGATAATCTGAGCTAATTCCTTAGCTGAAGGATTTCCCAGTAGTTCATGACTGAGGGCTACACGTGGGTTGAGTCCGATTGAGCCACCCTTGGTCGCTACCGGCATGGGTAGTGTCATCTCACCGACCAATTCTTCTCTTTCCATGTCCAGCGTCCATTGACTGAGACCTTGATAGCGTCCATCTCGACTGGCAAAGGCATGGGCCCCAGCTTCGATGGCACGCCAGTCATTACCCGTGGCGATTAAAATGGCATCGATACCGTTAAAAATCCCTTTATTATGAGTAGCTGCTCGGTAAGGATCAGCCTGCGCAAGCTGGCTAGCCAAGGCTATTTTCTCCGCAATTTCTCGTCCTTGGTCCCTTTGGGGACTCAAGTAGCGAAAGGCGATACGACAACTTGCAGTCACCAGAGAATCGGTTGCGTAGTTGGACAAAATTCCCATGAGACTCTGTCCTTGACTGAGTTCTTCTAAGACTGCCTTCAAGGCTTCCAGCATGGTGTTGAGCATATTGGCTCCCATAGCTTCCTGGGTATCGACATGGAGATAGACAACGAGAAAGTCTGTTTCACCTTTGATCTGCTCTACATGTAAATCACGCGCCCCGCCTCCACGTTTGACGATAGAAGGATAGGCTTGATTGGCAAGTTCCAAGAGTTCGGCTTTCTTGCTGGAAATCTTCTCTTGCGCTTTTTCAGGTTCAGCAACTTGATAAAGGGCTACCTGACCAATCATCTGGCGCTCATGTACTTGAGCAGTAAAGCCACCTGCTCGCTTGATGATTTTACTAGCATAGCTAGCCGCAGCAACCACAGACGGTTCTTCTGTCACATAGGGAACTGTGTAGCCCTGACCATTCACCACAAGCTCTGGAATGATGGAATAAGGTAGAGAAAAAGTTCCCACTACATTCTCACTCAGCTGGTCTGCAACTGCCAAGCTGACTTGTTCATCCTGCTCGAGACTCGTTTGCTTTTCAGGACTAAGGAGCGCCTGAGCTTTCAGTAACTCAAGGCGCTCATGGTATGATTTTTTAGAAAATCCATTCCAACTTATCTTCATTATTTTTCAACCTTGCTATAACGGCGTTGGTGGTCGATAATTTCAACCAAGGCATAGTCTTGATGTTCATAGTCTGCAAATTGAGCTGAGCCAGACTCATCCAACTGCAATTCTTCGAAGAAGACTTTTTCATAGTCTGCAACTGACAATGCTGTACGTTGCTTGAGTTTGCTCAAGCGGTCCTTATCAAGGTAAGCTTCATAGTCTTCGACCAATTCACCACTAAAGAACTCTGAAACCGCTCCACTTCCGTAACTGTAGAGGGCAATTTTATCTCCAGCCTTCAAAGTCTCTGCATTTTCCAAAAGAGAAAGGAGGCCGAGGAAGAGGGAACCTGTATAGATATTCCCAATCATCTGACTGTAGAGAATGGACTTGTCAAAGTTCTCTTGCAAACTATCCTTTTTTTCTTTAGACAAAGTTTTGTCCATCATCTTGCGCAAGCCTTTTAGGGCCAACTTAGGATAAGGCAAGTGGAAACAGATAGCCGCAAAGTCATCCATCGTCCAATCATAGCGTTTCTTATATTCATCCCAAGTCGTTGTCAGGCAATCAAGATACTGTTGGGTCGAGTACATGCCGTTTACATAAGGAGTGCTTGAGTAGTTCGGACGCCAGAAATCCATGATGTCGCGCGTTTGAGCAACGTTATCATTGTTAAAGGCCATGATGCGTGGATTTTGAGTGATTAGCATCGCTACACTTCCAGCACCCTGAGTTGGTTCACCTGGAGTTCCTACACCATACTTGGCAATATCACTGGCAATGACCAAAACCTTAGACTCTGGAGAATTTTCCACATGCAATTTAGCATAATGAAGGGCAGCTGTCGCTCCATAGCAGGCTTCTTTGATTTCAAAGCTACGGGCGAAAGGCTGAATGCCTAATAGGCCATGAACAAAGACTGCCGCTGCCTTACTCTGGTCAATTCCTGACTCGGTCGCCACAATGACCATGTCGATTTCTTCTTTTTCTTTATCTGTGAGGATAGAGTTGCTTGCACTAGCTGCCAAGGTAACAATGTCCTCAGTCAGTGGCGCAATACTAATTTCATTTAACAAGAGTCCCTTGCTAAATTTTTCGGGGTCAACTCCCCTCACTTCTGCTAAGTCTTGTAATTTCAAGACATATTGACTGGTCGCAAAACCAATCTTATCAATACCGATTGTCATATTTACCTCTGTTTTTTCATTCATTGTAAAAAATCGTTTCATTCTATTTTATCACAAATAGGGACAAAAGAGAGAAAAAAGACTTGATTCAACAAATCAAGTCTTTGCTTTGACTGCATTAGGAAGAGATTCCTCGTTGTTTTCGGATGTAGTAGTAAAGCTTTAGAATTACCGTTCCACTTGCCATTCCAATAGAAATAACGAGGGCTAACATAACTACCAAAGTCGCGCTTGCAATAGCATGACTGTAATCGCCTGTCACAAAGAAAGCTGTCGTTCGATAGGATAAATAACCTGGCACCAAGGGGGCAAGAATAGCCAAGACAAAGACCACCGCTGGTGTCTTGTAGACAATACTTAAAATCTGGCTGATGCAAGAGCCAATTACTGCTGCGATAAAGGTCGCAATAATAACATTGGTTGGTTCTTTGAGCACGAGATAGAGGAGCCAAACGCCCATTCCCAAAATACCACCAGGTAGGAGCATGGAGCGTTGAACATTCAGTACGATTAGAAAGGTGATGATGGCGAGTAAACTCGCCACTGCTTGGAGCAAAATACTTGTTAGAGTCATCTTAAGTCATCAAAACCAGGGCGACAGAGGTGCCGGCCCCTAAAGCGAGGGTAATGAGCAAAGATTCAAACATCTTGCTCATACCAGAGTTGATATGGTTGGTCATGATATCCCGTACCGCATTTGTCAGAGCAATCCCTGGAACAAAGGGCATGACCGCTCCTGCTATAATCAGGTCTGCCGTCGAAGGAAATCCTGTATAGCGGGCCCAGAACTGGGCGATCAATCCGAAAACAAAGGCACCCGCAAAGGCCGTTACAAAAGGAATGCGGACAAACTTCTCTACGTAGAGAGAGAAGGCAAATCCAAATAAGGTCGCAATAGCCGCGCCAAAAGCGTCATAGACATTGCCCCCAAACATAATCGAGAAGAAAGGGGCACTGAGGGTCGCTGCCACAGTCACTTGGAACTTGGTATAAGGAAGGGCTTGATTGCCGATTTCTTTCAGCTTTTTAAAGGCTGTCGAGAGATCAATCTGCCCTCCGACAAGCTCCCGTGATACTTGGTTGACATCACAGACTTTTTCAATGTTATAAGAGGACGAGGTCACCCGTTTCATCCGAGAAATATTGGTGTTTTCGATAGAAAAAAAAATAGCTGCGGGCATGGCAAGAACATTGCAATCCATTATTCCCTGCGAATGGGCAATACGGATCATAGTATCCTCAACCCGATGAATCTCTGAGCCACTTTTCAGGAGAATGGTTCCTGCTAGCATAATCACATCAATGACGGCATTCAACTCTCTCGATTCGTCCATTTTCTCCTCCTTTTTTCTACTCCCTATATTTTATCACAAAATCTTGTGAAAAAAAATCTTTGTCATGAAATCATGACAAAGATTCGTTTAATCTCGAGAACTTTCGTGAGTTCCTTCACTATTGGATGAACTGCTAGAAGGAGTGTTCCCTTGTTGATTTCCTTGTTGGTTCCCCTGGTTTGGACTTGTAGGAGAACCCTGGTTCCCACGTTGGGCAGGATTAGAGGATGAAGTTGACGGTGGTGTTTTTGGTTTGTAGATGGAAAGTTTGATACGCGTACTTGCAAGATCAACCTGTTCTCCTGCTCTTGGCGTTTGATTTACAACAGTTCCTTCTGCCGTTCCTTCAGGAGCAGTCGATACTTCTACAACCTCAATATTTGCTTCCTTCACACCGACAATCTGAGTCAAGTTATTCTTTGTAAACTCGAGACTTGAACCGATGTAGTTCGGCATGCTGACACTAGTCACCTTCTTAGCTACTGTTAAGGTAATCGTAGTGGCTTTTGAGAGATCATAAGTCGAACCCGAAGCAGGAGTCTGTCTGAGGACGGTTCCAGGTTCGCTTTCGCTGGATTCTTCCTCTTCCATCTTAATTAGATTTTCAGGAACCTTCTTCTCCTTGAGTTCGGCTACGACTTCCGTATACTTACGTCCGACGTAATTGCTCAATTGGAAGGATTGCTTACCAGAAGAAACAATCAAATTGACCTTGGTTCCTTCTTTTCGGCTGCTACCAGCTTCTGGATCCGTTCGAATAACACGTCCCTCTGCTACTGTATCGCTGGCTTCTGACTTTTCTTCACCGGCTTCAAACTTGGATTTTTTCAGAGCTTCCTTAGCCTCTGCAACGGTTTGTCCAGCTACGTCAGGAATAGCAATCGTTGCTGGTGTTCTTGCCAAAATCCAGACCAAAGAGGCTGCAACCAATAGAAGACTAGCTAAAAGAATCATATAGCGAGCCTTAAACTTCCGTTTCTTGGCAGGCTTTGGCGCTGGAGCAGGCTCTGCCACTGGTTGAGTTGGTTTCTTTGGCTGAGGGCGTTCTTCTTGCGCCGGAGCTTTTGGAATCGATGTCAGTGTACTTTGTGGAACTTTAGGCAAAGTCTTAGTATCTGCCTTACTCGCATCGTCAAAGACCAGTTTCGGTTCATTGCGACGATTATAAGACAAGCTAGTTGACAAGTCCACATACATTTCAGAAACAGACTGATAACGGTCTGATAGCTTCTTAGCAGTTGCCTTGATGACAACA
The DNA here is from genome assembly GCF_001075675.1 of Streptococcus oralis. Taxonomy (GTDB): domain Bacteria; phylum Bacillota; class Bacilli; order Lactobacillales; family Streptococcaceae; genus Streptococcus; species Streptococcus oralis_V. The sequence goes on along the minus strand of NZ_JUNW01000007.1, from coordinate 78,481 downwards.
TTTTCTAAAGCCTGAGGGACAGATGGGTTTTCAGCTATGACGGACGGAAGTGGCTTCTGGAAATGCTGGAGGGCAATCGTAACCGCGCTATCCCCATCATAAGGGATATGTCCCGTCAGCATTTCATAGAAGATAATCCCCATTGCATAGATATCACTCTGGAAGGTCGCTTTAGAACCACGCGCTTGCTCAGGTGACAAATAATGAACAGAGCCTAACATTGAGTTTGTCTGGGTCAGACTGGTCTCTGCAAAGGCTACGGCAATCCCAAAGTCCGTGACCTTAGCTGTGCCGTCAGGTGTCAAGAGGATATTTTGAGGTTTCAAATCCCGGTGAACGATTCCTCGAGTATGGGCTAAGCGCATGGCCAAGAGGATTTGCCCCATAATCCGAACTGCTTCTTCATTTGAAAGAGGATAGTGTTCTTTGATATAACGCTTGAGGTCAAGGCCTGCTACGTATTCCATAGCCAGGTACTGTTGACCATCTTCCTCACCAATATCTGTTATCCGAACGATATGAGGATGGTCCAGATCCGCCATGGCTCTCGCTTCACGTTGGAAACGTGCCACAGCAATTGGGTCTGTCTGGTAGTTAGTCCTCAGGACCTTCACTGCCACTTCTTCCCCGTCTAGGATCAAATCCTTGGCCAAGTAAACATCTGCCATGCCTCCTCGACCAATCTGCTTGACAATCCGATACCGCCCGGCAAAAATCTTGCCGATTTGGATCATTCTGCTGCCTCCTCGTTCATGTAAACAAGGGCAACCGTAATGTTGTCTAAACCTCCTGCATTGTTAGCGAAGCGAATGAGGGTTGCCGCCTTGTCTGCTAGGGAAATATCACTGGTTACGATATCATAAATCTCGCTTGCCGAAATCATATTGGTCAAACCATCACTATTGAGCAAGAGATAATCTCCTGACTCCAGTGTAATCATCCCAAAATCTGGCTGGATTTCATCTTTTTGTCCGATAGACTGGGTGATGATATTCTTTTGAGGGTGAGTTTCTGCTTCTTCTGGAGTCAATTGACCAGCCTTGAGCAATTCATTGACCAAAGAATGGTCACTTGTCAACTGGTGGTATTCTTCTCCACGAATCAAACCGATACGAGAATCTCCAATGTGAGCATAGATGGCTTGGTTGTCAATAAACGCAACAGCTTCTAGCGTTGTTCCCATACCTCTGTAGGCTTCGTCCTGACCTAGTTGATGAATTTTTTGATTTTCAATCTCCAGGTAGTGGGCAAACCACTCACGAACTTCATTGACTGAGTCAATTTGAGTATCCACCCAAGCCACACCAAGGTCTGTTACCGCCATCTCACTAGCGATATTTCCTGCACGGTGTCCTCCCATCCCGTCAGCCAAGATGATCATAGTGCGTCCTGCTCGGTTGACAAAGTGATTGACATAGTCCTGATTATTTGTCCGTTTCTGACCAACATCTGTTAATAATGCTATTTCCATTGTGTCAGTTCCTTCCTATTCTGATATCTTGCGAAATTGGCTGATAAAGAATCCATCACTTCCATACAATTCAGGAGTAATCAGGATGCAGCCATTTTTCAGGATATCTTTACATTCGTGTTCTAGTTTAACCTGCTCGAACTCGGGATGACTTTCTAAAAATGCTTCAACAACTTGAAAGTTCTCCTCAGAGACAATAGTACAGGTACTATACGTTATTATACCACCTTTACGTAGTGTTTGACAAACACTACCTAATATTTCCAGCTGAATTTCCTGTAAGGACGTGAAATCTGCTGTTTCTTTATTGTATTTGATGTCTGGTTTGCGACGTAAAAGTCCAATCCCAGAACAGGGAGCATCTACCAAAATCTTATCAAAAGAATCCCGACCGAAAAACTCATGAACCTTTCTGGCATCCAATTTTTGCGTTTGCACTCGTTCTGCCACACCTAAACGCTCCGCATTTTCTTGGATCAAGTCCAACTTATGGTCATACAAGTCCAGAGCAGTTACCTGACCTGTAGCGAGATAAGAAGCTATATGAGCTGTTTTTCCACCCGGAGCGGCACAGGCATCCAGGACCTGCTCATCGCCTTGTAGATCAAGAGTCGGAGCAACCAGTTGACTGGACTCGTCTTGGATGGTTATAGCCCCTTCTGCGAACAAATCATGTCCTGCAAAGTGGCCTTGCTCCTTGACCAGACCAGTGGCCGCTAAAGGGGAATTGGTCGCCTCTAACAAAGCTTTGATTTCCTCTTTTCGGCTCAAGTTGGTCACCCGAATACTGGCTTTGTTGCGCACCAAGAGACTTTTAAAGATGGCTTGTGCTCGCTCTTCATCGTATTCTTCCTTAAGTTTAGATACTAGCCAAACTGGGAGAGAATAGGCAATGGAATCACGCTTATTTTTTCGCTTAATGCTGTCAATATCTGGCCAACCTTCTCGCAAGATACGACGAAGGACGGCGTTGACCAATTTTTCACTGCCTTTTTTACGGGCTTTGGCTAACTCTACCGCTTCATTAACAACAGCGTGATTAGGAATCTTATCTAGATACCGAAGTTGGTAGGCGCTCAGAAGGAGCAGGATATAGAGCCAGTTATCTAGCTTATCTCTGTCTTGGATAAAGTGGGACAGGTACCATTCCAGGGTGAGTTTTCGGGCTACCGTTCCGTAGACAATCTCTGTCACCAAGCCCTTGTCTGCTGCTGAAAGTTGACTCCCCTTGAGGTGTTTGTTTAAGGCAATATTGGAATATGCTTGGTTAACCAAAACATCCCCTAGCACTGCTAGAGCTAGATTTCTAGCCGTTTCTACTTTAGTCACCAAATCGTTCTCCTACAGTCAATGTCCGTCCCACTCCGTTGAGGAAGGAAGCAATGTCCATCTTAGGTTTCCCAGCTGGCTGCACTTGCTTGAGAGACAGAGCTCCTTCAGCCGTTGCGACAATCAATTCCTTCTTGCCGATTGAGAGGATCTCACCTGGAGCTCCCTGACCTTCTACAGGTAGGGCTTCATAGATTTTAAAGCGATCGCCCTTGAGAAAAGTATGGGCAACAGGCCATGGATTCATCCCTCTGATTTGGTTGAAGAGTTGACGGTTAGTCTTATTCCAGTCCAATTTTTCTTCCTCTGGTTTGATATTTGGCGAGAAAGTGACCTGGCTTGGGTCCTGAGGCACAGGTTTGATCTCCCCGGCAATATAGGCAGGCAGGGTGTCCAAAAGCAAGTCACGACCAACAATCGCTAATTTTTCAAACAAGGTCCCGACATTGTCCTCATCAGTGATAGGAATACTGCGACGAGAAATCATATCCCCTGCATCCATTTCCTTGACCATCTCCATAATGGTCACACCAGCTTCCTCATCCCCTTGAATCAAGGCATAATGAATGGGTGCACCACCACGGTGTTTTGGAAGAAGGGAAGCGTGAACGTTGACCGCAAAATCCATGCTATCAAGAAGTTTGCTTGGGAGAAACTGCCCAAAAGCAGCAGTGATAATCCCATCTGCTCCTAGCTTCATAATAGCTTCCATCTCTGGACTTCCAGATAATTTTTCAGGCTGGTAGATAGGAAGGCCTGCTTCTTTGGCAGCCTGCTTGACTGGGGTTTCTTGGATTACTTTTTTACGGCCGACAGCGCGGTCTGGCTGGGTCACAACAGCTAGAATCTCATAACGATTATCTGACAACAACCCCTTCAAAACTGTCGCTGAAAAATTGGGAGTTCCCATAAAGATTAGTTTTGTCATTTCTTCTCCTTCTTATAAAAATTGCTGCGGCTCATGGTCAATGCTGAGACGAAGCTCGCTATTTTCCCGTTCTTGAGTCAAGGCCAAAACTCGATTGAGAGTCTGTCCCAGCTCATCTTCTAAACGGTATTTAATCAAAATCTGGTAATGATAAAGGTTGTGAGTACGGGCGATGGGTTTAGGCGTTGGTCCAAGGATTTTACTAGTTTCCGATAAACCTGAGCGCAAAATCCCCATGACTTCATAGGCACGTTTGACAACCTCTTCTTCTTTCTTGTGAGAGAGGGTAATCCCAATAGTGAAATAATAAGGCGGATAGCCGAGTTGGCGCCTGATACCCATTTCATAAGCGTAAAAGCCCTCGTAGTCCTGATCCTTGGCAAAACGAATGGCATAGTGCTCAGGATTGTATGACTGGATCAAGACCTGCCCAGCTTTTTCTGCACGACCTGCGCGACCAGCCACCTGAGTTAAGAGCTGGAAGGTTCTCTCAGAGGAACGGAAATCAGGTAGATTCAAGGCCGTATCCGCATTGAGAACTCCGACTAGGGTCACATTTGGAAAATCCAAGCCCTTGGCAATCATCTGAGTTCCCAACAAGATATCTGCTTCCCCTCGGCCAAACTGCTCAAGAAGAGCTTGGTGACTACCTTTCTTGCGAGTCGTATCCACATCCATCCGCAGAATGCGAGCCTGAGGAAAGAGCTCTGCTAGCTCATCATAGGCTTTCTGAGTCCCCGTCCCGTAGTAGCGAATGCTGCGACTCTGACAGTTGGGACAGACATGAGGAATTCCCTTGGAAAAGCCACAGTAATGGCAGTTCATGGTCTTGGTATCCATGTGAAGAGTCAAGGAAATATCGCAGTTGGGGCAACTATCTACCGTCCCACACTCCCGACACATAACAAAGCTAGAATAGCCCCGACGGTTAAGCATGAGGACTACCTGCTCTTTTTTATCCAGACGGTCTTGGATGGCCTCTAGCAAAGGAGGCGTAAAGTTTGACGTCTCATTCTGCCCGATATAGTCACGAAAGTCAATCACTTGAACCTCAGGAATAGTGGCTAAAGGATTGGCCCGTTGGGTCAGACGTAAGTGTTGATAGACACCTTTACCAGCCCGCGCACGGCTTTCTAAGCTCGGTGTTGCTGAGCCAAGGACTAGGGCTGCTTGATTGTACTGGGCCCGTAGAATGGCGACCTCTCTAGCATGATAACGGGGATTGCTGTCTTGTTTGTAGCTAGCTTCGTGTTCTTCATCGATAATCATGACACCTAGATTTTTCAAAGGAGCAAAGATAGCTGATCGAGCACCAACGACAACTTGGGCATCGCCGCGCTCAACCTTGCGCCACTCGTCGTACTTTTCACCATTGGAAAGGCCTGAATGAAGGATGGCTACTTTATCGCCGAAACGAGCAATGAACCGCTCCGTCATCTGTGGCGTCAGAGAAATCTCAGGTACCAGTAAAATGGCTGTCTTGCCCTTGTCCAAGGCCCCTTGGATAATCTGCAAGTAAACCTCCGTTTTCCCACTTCCTGTAATCCCTTGAAGGAGGAAAGGAGGCTGTTGACTGCCAATAGCACTGACAACGGCATCACGCGCCTGTCTTTGTTCTGGATTCAATTCCAAAGGTTGACTGGCTTCAATGCCTTCAAAATAAGCAGCTGAGCGTTGCACTTCCTTTTGGACTATGGACACAGTTCCTTGCTCCACAAAGAAGTTGACTTGCTCGCGTGAGAAGAATTCTAACAAACTAGCCAGAGGAGCACTCTCAGGATGAGACAGCAAATAGTCTCTCAGCTCTGCCTTTTTCTTAGCACGCGCAGAAATCTCAATCTGCTCTAGTCGAGTAGCATCAAGCTCATACCAAGACTGGGTCTTGACCTTCTTTTGATCGACTGCCTGGTATTCTAAGCGGAGCAGCCCTTTCCTGGTCAAGCGCATCATTTCTGCCTGCTTGGCAAGGTCTAGAGAAGAAAAGGCTAGCGAATCTTCTGAACCAAACAGACGCTCTCGGTCTGCCTGACTCAGACCTTCCAGAGGATAGAGAATCTTATCATAACTGGAGTTTAAAAATCCTGGTAGCATGGCTTTTAGAATGGAGATTTTATAAGAAAAGACGGACTTGCGTAACTCCTCAGCCAACCAGAGTTGCTCTTGAGTGAGAACCGGGGAAAAATCCAGCACCTCCGCAATCTCTTTCAAGTTCTGATCAGCCACCTCTTCATCCGACTGGGACTCCAGGCCAAGCACAATCCCTTGGATCAAACGATTGCCCTTACCGAAGGGGACATGGACCCGCATACCGACTTCCAGCATGTCTACAAATTCCTCAGGAACCTTGTAGCTATAGGGCTGGTCCGTCTGCATCAGGGGAACATCCACGATAATCTTTGCAATAGCCATCTTCTCACCTCCTTCTTGTCAGTAAATTCTTGCAATAGAAAAAATAAGATTGAGTCCCCCCAACCTTAAATTTTTTCACCATCTTCTTTTTCTTTAGCGATTTGCTCTTTGATTTTCTTTTCTTCTTCTTCTTTGCGGCGTTTTTCTTCTTCGATACGAAGACGAACCGCTTCACGTTTTCCTTCTGGATCTGGGTGAATGGTTACATTTCCTGACTCGATTTCTTCCAAAGCGCGAAGAGTTGATTTTTCAGACTTAAACTCTTGAGTTGCTGGCGCACCTGCTTCTAGTTCGTGGGCACGTTTTGCTTCCAAGATTACGAGTGAATATTTTGATGGTACCTTGTCTAGCAAGGTATCGATAGAGGGTTTTAACATCATTTGCTTGTACCTGTTTCCTATAGTTTATCGAGTAATTGGAGATTTTGGCAACATCTCCTGGTAGTGACCAATGACACGGTCCACACGGAAGTGTTCTGCTTCGATTACACGCTTGACACGCTCAGCAGCGAGGGGAACCTGATCGTTGACAATGGCGTAATCATACTCACGCATGAGGGCAATTTCTTCCTTGGCTTTTTCAATTCGTTGGGCAATCACTTCAGCGCTATCTGTTCCACGACCTACCAAACGATCTTGCAATTCATCCAAATCTGGTGGCGTTAGAAAGATAAAGACAGCATCTGGAACCTTTTTCTTAACCTGAAGGGCTCCTTGGACTTCAATCTCAAGAAAGACATCGATTCCCTTGTCCAGAGTTTCATTGACATTGGTCAGAGGAGTTCCATAGTAGTTACCGACATATTCTGCATATTCCAACATCTGACCTTGACGGATCAGCTCTTCAAACTCTTCACGAGTACGGAAGAAATAGTCCACTCCGTCCACTTCACCAGGACGTTGCGCACGCGTCGTCATCGATACAGAGTATTGAAATTGATTCTCAGAACTCTCAAAAATCTCTCTTCTAACCGTCCCTTTCCCAACTCCTGAAGGACCAGAAAAAACGATTAGCAAGCCTCGGTCTGCCATTATGTCTCCTTTAGTTAGTCTGTGAAATAAAGTAAAATTTCTCTCGGATAGTGATGATAGCGTCAGTTATCCTTCTACAGTCTTTCTATCTAGTGTAACAAAAAAGCAGTAATATTTCAACTGCTCTTTCTTATTTATTTAGCATAATCTACTGCACGAAGTTCGCGGATCACGGTTACCTTGATATTTCCTGGGTAATCGAGATTATTTTCAATTTTCTCACGAACTTTGTGAGCCAAGATTGTGACTTTGTCGTCCTTGATTTGTCCTGGATTAACCATGATACGGATTTCACGTCCTGCTTGAAGAGCAAAGCTATTTTGCACTCCTTCAAAGCCATTGGCGATTTCTTCCAAATCATGGAGACGCTTGATGTAGCTTTCAAGAGATTCACTACGAGCACCTGGACGCGCTGCACTCAAGGCATCTGCTGCAGCAACAATCACTGCAATGACGCTTTCAGCTTCCACATCACCGTGGTGGCTAGCAATGGTATTCACCACAACTGGGTGTTCCTTATACTTACGAGCCAACTCCGTGCCAATCTCAACGTGGCTGCCTTCAACCTCACGGTCAATAGCTTTCCCGATGTCGTGAAGGAATCCAGCACGACGGGCAAGAGCTGCATTTTCACCAAGTTCACTGGCGATGATACCAGATAACTTAGCAACCTCAATCGAATGACGCAAGACATTTTGTCCATATGAAGTACGGAACTGCAAGCGTCCCATGATCTTCATCAAGTCTGGATGGAGGTTTGGCGCACCAATCTCATAGGCAGCAGCCTCACCATATTCACGGATTTTATTGTCAATCTCCTGACGGTTTTTCTCTACCAACTCCTCGATACGAGCTGGGTGGATACGGCCATCCTTGAGCAACATTTCCATGGTCATACGAGCAATTTCACGACGAATCGGATCAAATCCTGACAAGGTTACCACTTCCGGTGTATCGTCGATGATGACATCAACCCCTGTCAAACTTTCAAAGGTACGAATGTTTCGACCTTCACGTCCGATAATGCGCCCCTTCATGGTATCGTCTGGAAGGTGAACTGTTGAGTTTGTTGACTCTGCTACATAGTCACCAGCGATACGCTGCATAGCCTGAACCAAGATATCTTTCGCAATCTTGTCTGAACGTTCCTTCACTTCTTGCTCAGCCTCACGAATGCGGCTAGCAATTTCCTTGGTCAAGTTTTCCTCTGTCTGAGCCAAGATAATATCTCGAGCCTCAGTTTGGGAAAGGGAACCGATACGTTCAAGTTCAGCTTCTTTTTGTCTTTCGACTTCCTCTAATTGCTCTTCACGTGCATCAAGGTTTTTTGCTCTATCAGAAATACTTTGTTCTTTTTGTTCAAGTGTTTTTTCTTTGTTCGTCAAATTGTCGTCTTTGCGGTCAAGGCTCGCAGCTCTCTCCGTCAAACGACTTTCAATTTGCTTGAGCTCCTGACGTTCTGACTTAAATTCAGCGTCCACTTCTTCACGGTATTTTCTGGCTTCCTCTTTGGCCTCCAATAGTGCTTCTTTTTTAAGAGACTTGCTTTCGCTCTTGGCTTCATTTAGCAATAAATCCGCTTCGCGCTCAGCTTGTCCTCGTAAATTAGTTGCTTCTTGTTCAGCATTTAGAAGCATCAACTCTGCAGCCTCTTGAGATGATTTCATCTTAGCTGAGATGCTGACATATCCAATGACTAAACCAATGATGACGGCAAAAACAGCAATCGCAAGTGTCATGATTTCCATGTTTTTACCTCATTAAATTTGTTTATCGAATGACATACATTCCTTAATATTCTATCATAAAAAAACAATTTTCACAAACCCAAATTGAAGAGTTTTGTGTGAATTTTAGAAGAAAGTTCTGAAATCACAAAACAAACTTTCTAACTCTTAAAAATGACATTTTCATTAAAACATATAATAAAAAAGTCTACCTTTCAGTAGACTTACTAATGATCTTTGAAGGACAAGAAAGCCACGCTATCTCCATCTATCATATAAATCAAGCGATTTTCTGCATCAATACGCCGTGACCAAGCTCCTTGATAGTCATATTTGAGTGGTTCTGGTTTCCCCATTCCTACAAAAGGATCGCGTTGAATATCCTTGATTAATTTATTGATTCTTTTTAATGTTTTCTTATCTTGGTTTTGCCAATAGCAATAATCCGCCCAGGCATCTTCTGTAAACTTGAGCAGCATTTCTCACTCCTCAATCACATGTACCTGAGTGCCTCCAGCACGAACTTGAGCCATTCCTCGCAAGACCTTGTCAGAAAGCTCCTTGTTCTGAGCGATTCTCAGGGTTTCCTGAATACTATCCCATTCGCTCTTTGAAAGAACTACAATGTCCTCATCTGGATTTTTATTGACCACCGTCAAAGGCTCAAATTCATCATTTACCTTCTTCATGTAGTCTTTTAAATGATTTCGGAATGTTGAGTAAAGAACTGCTTCCATAACCATACCTCGTTTTACCTATTTTCCACTATTATACACCAAAAGAAAGAAATTGTCAGGAACTTGTACAAGATTCTTCTTTTCTATCTATTTATTCGAAAATCTTCTAAAAAAGCCTACCTTTCAGTAGACTTAGTTTGATTCGATTTTGATAGGCACTCTGCCAAAATTCTGCTCTGCTATACTTGGCTGTCCTAGTTGGTAAATCTGGTCTGCCTTTTGGGTCATGGTATCCCAAGGTTCTTTGCCAATTCGACTGACTAGATGGACCTGCCCTTTCAGAGACTTGAGGTGTTGTCTGCCTTTCTCGGTAAATCCAAGGACATGGATGGCTTCTGGCAAGTCGCTTTCTCTGGCCTGCACCAGAATATAGGTCAAGAGGCGTCTGACGCGCGCCTTGGTGTAGCGTTTGGTCGCAACCGCCTCGACCAATTCGTCAACAGACTGGGCTGTTTTGATAACTTCCTTGATACGCACTGCCATTTCTTGATTGACCTGATAGATGGTGGTTAGGTCTGGATTTGACAAAATTTGATAGCGGAGTAAGGGAAAATAGTCTTCCCAGCTCACCTTACTGGCCTGCTCAAAGAGGGTAACAGAAGGCATAAAGCGTTCTAAGAAATCTTGGTCTGATTGATGCTGACGGAGGGCTGTTGCCGAGGCAAAGTCCACATCCTTGTCCACAGAATGATAACCCGCTCCTTGACGCTGAATAGGATGCAGTTTGATGTTTCGTCCTGCAACTGCCTTTGCATAAGCTAGAGCAAGGACATGATTGGGGGTATGGCCAGAAAAATCAAGACCTGCAAATTCCTTCCACATAGCTTGGGTTTTCTGGGGATAAGAGAGGGAATCAGGCAGATTTTTCACAAATTTCTCCATCTCAGTACCTTGCTCTGTGTATAAGTCAGATATCTTTTTATAATCCAGAACTTCCTCTGTCCCGAAAGCTAACCTATCAATCCCCAAGCGAGCCAAGATATCCACAGCTCCTTGGCCAAAGAAATCTGCCGCCTGAACACTGACTAAAAAGGGCAATTCCACTACCAGATCCGCTCCATTTTCCAGTGCCATGTGAGCCCGTGTCCACTTGTCCACAATAGCAGTCTCTCCACGCTGCATGAAATTCCCAGACATGGCAACGATTTTCAATCCCTTCGCCTGATCCAGCAGGTATTTATGCCCATTATGAAAAGGATTAAACTCTGCGATAATACCTGTGATGGTCATAGAAATCTCCTACTTCTGCGCGACAAAAAACCAACGGGTGCTGGTTTCTGTTGGTTCCTTGTCCTCAAAGTCCGCATAGAGTTTGAAGGACTTGAAACCAGCCTGTTCCAGCAATATATCATAGGTCAGGACCTCATAGGTCCGCTCCTCATGCACTTCATCGTGACGACTAAAGGAACCGTCAGCCTCCTTGACAAAGAAAGTCAACTCATGCACGATGGAGTGAGGAGCTTCGTCCTCATAGGTATCCCAGAGCATAGCGAAATCTTCCGCATTTTCATGGTAGGAATAGCCTGGAAAAACTTCATCTGTCTGGTAAGTTGAATGCACATCAAAGATGAATACTCCGTCTTCATTGAGGGCATTATACACTTCCTTAAAGACGTCTCCTACCTCTACCTCATCCTGCATGTAGCAGATAGAGTCAGAGTAACACGTAACAAAGTCATACTGACCAGCCTTGGACAAATCCAGCATATTACCTTCAATAAAATCAATCTTTTGCTTGGCTGAAGCCGCTCTTTTCTCCGCAATCTTCAGCATATCCGCGCTCAAGTCAAGTCCTGTCACATCAAAGCCAGCTTGAGAAAAGCGGACAGACTGGATACCCGTCCCACAAGCCAATTCCAAAAGCTTCTTTCTCTCCTTGGTCTTAGGCAAATGACGCAGCGAAAAATCCGTCCATTTATCGTATAAACTATCATCCATCACAGCATCGTAAACAGCCGCAAAGGTTTCATAAGTAGCCATATTCATGATACCAAGTCCGCCCGTAATCGGAATGAAAATTAGGAGCTTGACGATGGAGCCGAGCTCCAAGGAAGGCTATCTATTTTCCGACGATTACAGGACGGGTTCAAATCCTTTCTAAAATACAAAGAGCGTTAAAAGCAAGGAGAAAATAGGAAACTTTCTGCTGTATCGTCAAATACAAAGGAAGTTACTCTTTTTCTCGTAGCTTTTAGCTCGTGTTCAGTTTCGAGATGAACAAAACACGACGCTCTTACCTTTCTATCCATTTTTTTCTAAACTAAGCAAATAAAACCCAGTTGACTGCAACTGAGTTCATCTACTATGCTAAGGCTTCTGAAATATCTACAGAAGTCGCCTCATGCCATAGTTTTTCTAGGTTATAGTGGGCACGCATTTCTTCTGAAAAGATATGCACAACAACACCGCCGAGGTCTAGTAAAACCCAGCCTCCAGCTGCATCGCCTTCAACATGGCTGCCTTTAAAGCCTGCTTCGGCTACTTTTTCACGAATGTTATCAGCAATAGCATCCAACTGACGGCTATTCATCGAGCTCGTGATAACAAAGTAGTCTGTCACGCTGGTCAAATCTTGTACATCAAGTGCGAGAATATCCTCCGCACGTTTCTCATCAGCCGCTTTCACGACTAGTTCTAGTAATTCTTTTTCGTTCATTTAGTCCTCTTTCAAATAGTGCACAAAGGCGTTATAGGTTTCAAGGGTTTGGGGATAGATGGGGAATCCCTGATGAGCTAAATGCTCCACAGTTCGTGCCGTTTCGTAGGCCACTGCCTTATTAAGTGACAAACTTGCAATTTCACGCGCCACATCCACGCCTGGAAAGGCACGATTGTGCTCGATATAATCTGCGACGTAGATGACTTTATCTAGATCGGTCATCTGACCAGCACCGACTGTATGGATTTCAATAGCTCGCAGGATTTCTGGATCATGCAAATCCAAATCTTCCTGAATCTTGTAGATGCCAACCATCCCATGCCAGACATTATTGCCCCAGTTTTTAAGCTCAGGGTTTAGCTGATAACGGTCAATCAAGTCTAGAAATTCCTGATCTGACAGCTTTTTAGCATAATCATGAAGAAGGCCTGCTAGACCCGCTTTCTCAGCATCGACTCCAAATCGCTGGGCAAGCTCTATGGCTGCACGCTCTACACCCAAACAATGGGTTAAACGTTTTTCAGGCAGAAGCTCTGCCATTCTTTCCAACAAAGCCTCTCGGGAACAGTTGATATAGTCTTGGTATGCCATCAGTAAAGCCCCTCCTTCTCGATGTAGTCTAGCACTGGCTGAGGTAGGAGAAAGTTAGGTTTCCGACCTTGGGCAATGAAGTCACGCACCATGCTGGACGAGATGTCCATGAGAGGCACATCCACCCAGATAACTGGATAGGAAGTCCCTGCCTTGTAGCGCGGGCGCTGAACCCCCACAAACTGAACCATGTCAACCAGCTCATCAATTCGGTACCACTTAGGCAGATAGTCCACCATATCAGCTCCGATAATGAAGTAATAATCCGTATCTGGATGTTGCTCTGTCAAAATCTTCATAGTGTCGTAGGTGTAAGAAATGCCCTTGCGCTCTAACTCGATGGTTTCAATGGCTAGTCCTTCGATCCCCTCAATCGCCAATTCAAGCATCTTGAGCCGATGGTGTTCGGGGATGGTTTCCTTTTTATCCACATGAGGTGGTTGGTATTCGGGCATAAGCAGGACCTGGTCCAGTCCTAACTGTTGTCGTACTTGGTCCGCCACAACAAGATGGGCATTGTGAACAGGGTTAAAATTTCCCCCTAAAATCCCAACTTGTTTGCGTTTTTTCTCCTTGATTTCTGGCTCCAACTCTACCTTGGTAAAGGGAGTCAATAATTCGATTGCCATAGGCTCGTCTTCCTTTAATTCTCTGTAAAAACAGTTGTTTGGAGTAGGTTTTAGATTTCTTTGACTTTCTTGGAAATCTTGCGATTTTCTTTCTTGCTGGATTGTTTAAACAAGATCAAGATGCGTCCGATTTTTTGAACTGTATCCACACCGATTTCTTCTTCCAAGATTTCAGCTACTTCGTGGATATTTTCATCTGTGTTTTGCAAGAGCGTAACTTTAATCAATTCACGGGCGTCAAGGGTTTGACGGACGCTGGTTTTGATTTGGTCGTTGAGTCCATTTTTCCCGATTTGGATGATGGGTTTGAGGGTGTGTGCCTGGCTGTTGAGGAAGGCACGTTGTTTCGATGTTAATGACATAATTTCTTTAAAAGAGTTTCTTTTTATACTTTTCTGAAGTGGTGACGGACGTCAGCAAAGTCCTTCGGACTTTCATGACTAAAATCTGAGCCTAAGGTCTCAAATTTTCCGTTGTTGGTACAACTCCTTGTACCAACTGACACCACGGCGAAAAGTATTCGTTATAGGCTCGCAGGGCTCGCCTTTATAAAGATAACCCTTTCCTTTCTGTGTTTAAATAATTGCTTTTCGTGTGACGACGGCGACGCCTTCTGGTGCCCAGACGGCGACTTTGGCGGTGCCTGTTACGCGGATCCAGCCTAGGCCTGAGATGACCAGGTCTGTCTTGTCCTTGATGGTAAATACATGCTGGACTAGTTTTGGAAAATCTTCTTTTTCCTTGCTATTTGGCGGTGTCAGAAGGGTTCCGAGGTGCTTGTCGTAAAAAGCACTAGCGCCTTCTAGCTTGGTACGGTGGAGTTTGAGTTCGTTGTCAAAGAAAGCAGTAAATCCTTGCTTTTCTCCTGATATGAAGTCAAAGCGTCCAAGACCACCTAAAAACAGGGTTTGCTCAGGGTTAAGCTGATAGGTTTTGGGCTTGATTTCCTTTTTAGGGCTGACATACTTGAGGTTTTTAGCCGTCAAGTAGTGAGCCATCTGGTGGCGATGAATAATTCCCGGTGTATCGTAGATATAAGATCCGTCGTCAAGCGGAATCTCAATCTTGTCCAAGGTTGTCCCTGGGAAACGCGAAGTCGTAATGACATTTTGGTCGCCCGTAATTTCTTGGATAATAGCATTGATAAGGGTTGATTTTCCAACGTTGGTTACCCCAACTACGTAGACATCGCGGCCCTTACGGTAGTGCTCGATTTTGTCAATGACTTCCTTAATTGCATGCTTGTTTTGGGCTGAAGTCAGGACGACATCCACAGGGCGAAGACCTTCTTCGTGGGCACGTTCCATGAGCCACTGGCTAATCTTGCCCGGTTTAACTGACTTGGGCAGGATATCTTTCTTATTTCCAACCAAGAGGACATCATTGCCCGATACAAAGCGCGGTAAGCCTGGAATAACAGAGCCATTGAAGTCAAAGATATCAATGACATTGACCACCAAGGCATCACTGTCTCCCACCTCGTGCAAAAGTTTGAGGAAATCATCGTCCGTCAACTGGACATCTGTGATTTCATTGTAATGGCGGAGACGGAAACAGCGTTGACAATAAACTTCTCCAGTCTCCAAGCCTTTTTCAAGTGCCGACTGGGGCGTAAATCCAAGACCAGCCTTGTCTGTCGTCTGAATGGTTGCTCCACAACCAATACAGAGAATTTCTTCCATAGTTAAATTCCTTTTTTATATGTAATCGGTCCGTACTTTTCAGTGATTTTGCGCATGACACGGCGCTCGCGAGCTCGGTTGATCTGCGTCTTGATCGAGTCGTGTTGGACCAAGGGTTTGACCAAGATCGAGCGAATACCTGCACGGTGCGCTGCTCGTATATCCGTCATGAGTTGGTCGCCGACCATGACCACTTCATTTTTCTCATAGTGAAATTCCTTCATGGCACGGTCAATCCCAAATGTAAAGGGCTTCAGAGCCCAATAAATGTAATCAATCCCAAACTTTTCAACTGCTCGTTGAACTCGTTTTTTGGTGTTATTTGAGACCACGATGATGCGGACACCCGCGTCACGGAGGTCATGTAGCCATTGCTTCATTTCTGGCGTCCCATCAGGGTTGTTCCAAGCAATGAGGGTATTGTCCAAATCGACCAAAACAGCCTTGATTCCCTGCGCTTGCAGGCTTGGGACTGTCAGATCATAGACTGCTTCCACAGCAAAGTCTGGCATATAATTTTCAATCGCCATTCTGGCTCCTTTTCTTTTTAATTTCTAGCAATATTCTTTAAATATTGGGCTAAGACTACCCATAAAATGAGACTAGCTATCAAAATATAAATCCAAGCATTTGGTTCATCTGCAAACGGTAAAGGAACATTCATTCCGAAGAATCCTGTAATAACCGCAAGGATAGCTAGCAATACTGAGATAATGGTCAAAGTTGTCAAATTATCATTTAGATTATTATTTAGGATGTTGTTGTAAGAGGCTGAGAGTTGTTGCAAAACTTGAGAAATCAAGTCTGTCATCGAAACCAACTGGTGCGCTTCAATCATGGCATCGTCAAACTGCTCTCTTTCTACCTCATTAAAATTGCGATAAAGAGCATGCCCTTGGATGTGTTCCAAGAGGAGACGATTTTGTTTGGCAGCAGCTGTCAGGTAAACCATACCAGTTTCCAAGTCAGAGAGGGCAAAGAGATTTTTTTTAGTTGTTTTTTGACGAAGAAGTGCACTGATTTCATCCTTACTTTTATCCATTTCTTCAATCACTGGATAGTAAGCATTGCTAATAATCTCTAAACTGGCAAAAAGAAATTTGTAGATTGAAACAACTTCATGGCTTTCAAGGTAGGTTGCCATACGTTTAATCACATAACTATTCTTGTGATTGCTAATTGTGATCAGCCGTTGTTTTTCAACGATAAAGGTCATCGGAATCGCTTCATAATATTCTTTGTCTTTTTCTAAGTCAAGAACATTATAAATGAAGGTGACCGTTCCCGTTTCACGGTGATAGTCCATGTGGGCACGCTCATTTCTATCCAGAGCATACTCAATGGTTTCCTTGTCCAATCCATAGACATCCGAAAGGTCTTCCATGTTTTTGATCCTGTCTACATCAAGGTCTATCCATGTACAATCGTGACCTAATTTTTTCTCTACAAATAGCATACTCTCTCCTTTACCAAACTCCTTCTATTGTACCACAAATTTGCTAAAATAGCCGGCCTATTCAGTACGAGATAGATTGCTGACGACGGTGATATTACGATTGGGAACAAAGTGAAGGGCTTGATCGTCACCTCGCAGTTGCGTTGTACGGATCCCTACGCTAACGACCTTTCCAGAAACGGTAATCGGTCCATTTGTGAGAACGACTTCATCACCCACATCAAGCTGGCGTTCAAAAAGAATGAAGAAGCCATTGATGACATCAGATAGAAAGCCTTGCGCCCCCATACCAATGGCCACCCCAGCAATCCCCGCACCAGCAAGGAGGCTAGAAACTGGCAAACCTAAAATAGACAGGATACAGTAGAGCAAAAAGAAATAAAGAATGTAGTTAAAGACATTCTCAAGCAAACGGGAGATAGTCTTTTGTCTTCCTGCATCTCGATTGGAAAATTTAAGCGAGGGCTTGACAATCTTTCGTACAGTTGCATGAAGCATCTTTTTAGCTATATAAAATAGTAAAAACAAAATCAAAAGAGAAATCACCTTGGTCAAGAGATTCTCTAACATGGTTGTTAAATCAAGTTTATCAAAATAGCGTTGAAAAAAATCTTGCATATAAAACTCCTTTTTCCTATTATACCATAAAATCGTCCTTCTCTTTTCTTTCATAATTATTCAATTATCGGCCCTATTTTCAAAATATCACTTGCCTCTATAGCATATTTATACTATAATTATAAACAATACATTTTGAAGGAGACTGCTATGAAACGAATCATTAGAGCCTGGACCAAGGCAAGCCTCATCAAACGAATCCTTATTGGAATGATTTCGGGAGCTACATTAGGGATGCTCTTTCCAAACCTTACAGGAATTGGCCTGCTTGGAGACCTCTTTGTAGGCGGACTGAAAGCTATCGCTCCTATTTTGGTTTTTGCCCTTGTTGCCAACGCCCTTTCCCAACACCAAAAGGGACAAAACACCAATATGAAAACTGTTATTTTCCTATACTTGCTCGGAACCTTTGCTGCTGCATTGGTAGCCGTTCTAGCTAGTTTCTTACTGCCTGTGCAAATCACCCTGACCAGTGCAAATACAGAAGTTGCTGCTCCTGACGGTATCGGTCAAGTCCTCAGCAACCTCTTGCTCAAACTGGTGGACAATCCCTTAAATGCCATTGTTGAAGCCAACTATATCGGGATTCTCTCTTGGGCAGTCATCTTTGGCTTGGCTATGAGAGAGGCAAGTAAACACAGTAAAGAATTACTGAGAACCATGGCGGATGTCACCTCTAAAATCGTGGAATGGATTATCAACCTAGCTCCCTTTGGGATTTTAGGTTTGGTGTTTAAGACCATCTCTGACAAGGGCATTGCCAGTTTGGCTAACTACGGTGTCCTCCTAGGACTTTTGATTGCTACTATGGCCTTTGTTGCTCTCATCATCAACCCGCTCATCGCCTTTCTCTTTATGAGGAAAAATCCCTATCCCCTTGTTTTGAAATGCTTACGTGTCAGTGGTATTACAGCCTTTTTCACTCGTAGCTCTGCTGCAAATATCCCTGTCAATATGAAACTCTGCCAAGACTTGGGACTGAATCCTGAAACCTACGCTGTCTCCATCCCGCTTGGGTCGACCATCAATATGGCTGGCGCTGCCGTTACCATTAACATTCTGACTCTAGCTGCAGTCAATACGCTAGGAATCGCTGTCGACTTTGGTACAGCTTTTGTGCTCAGTGTCGTCGCTGCCATTTCTGCCTGCGGTGCCTCTGGAATCGCTGGGGGATCCCTTCTCCTCATTCCTGTCGCTTGTAGCCTCTTTGGGATTTCCAACGACTTGGCTATGCAGGTTGTCGGAGTCGGTTTTGTGATTGGGGTCGTGCAAGACTCTTGCGAAACAGCTCTGAATTCTTCTACAGATGTTCTCTTTACAGCAGTTGCTGAATATACTTCAAATCGAAAACTCCGTCCCTAGTACCTGATTCCTTGTCGGACTCTCTATTTTAGTATTATAGGAAATTCTCATGTCTATCACCCAACGTACGACAAAACTGATCTTAGCGACCTGTCTCGCTTGTTTTCTCGCTTATTTTTTAGATTTATCATCAGCAGTTTCAGCTGGAATCATCGCTCTCTTAAGCCTCTCCGACACGCGCAGAAGCACGCTGAAATTAGCACGCAACCGCCTCTTTTCCATGCTCCTAGCGCTCGCTATCGGTGTTCTAGCCTTTCAGCTGACAGGCTTTCACATCTGGAGCCTGGGCCTCTATCTGGCTCTCTATGTGCCTCTTGCTTACAAAATGGGCTGGGAAATCGGCATCACCCCTAGCAGTGTCTTGGTCGGTCATCTCTTGGTACAGGAGTCTACTTCCCCAGAGCTCTTGCTTAATGAAGTACTCCTCTTTCTCATCGGGACAAGCTTTGCTCTATTGGTCAACCTTTATATGCCCTCTCGTGAGAAAGCCATCCAAAGCTACCACCTTCAGGTCGAAGAAAAGTTAAAAGACATCTTGCTTCGCTTTAAATACTATCTGTCAAGAGGAGACGGGCGCAATCAAGCCCAACTCGTTGACCAATTAGACAAGCTCCTCAATGAAGCTCTCAAACTGGTCTACCTGGATCACTCGGACCATCTCTTTCACCAGACGGACTACCACATCCACTACTTTGAGATGAGACAGAGACAAAGTCGCATCCTGCGAAATATGGCCCAGCAGATCAATACCTGTCACCTGGCCGCAAGTGAGAGTTTGATTTTGGCCCAGCTCTTTTCAAAGATTGCTGCCCAGCTAAGTCAGACCAATCCTGCTCATGACCTACTTGATGACATCGAACGCTATCTGCAAGTCTTCCGCAATCGGAGTCTCCCGAAAACACGTGAGGAGTTTGAAACCCGTGCCACCCTCCTGCAGCTACTACGCGAAGCCGAAACCTTTATCCAGGTTAAGGTCGATTTTTACCAGAAATATGGAAACTAGAACGCAAAGAACCTCAGAGGACTTCCTCTGAGGTTCTTGTGTTTTGTATTTGGAGGAAAATTCTTCCTCTCGTACTATTCTCAAAAAGGAATCAGCAAATCCTAGTCGTCCATCACTCCGCCTGTCAGCTGGTACATAAGGTAGATGTGCTCCAAGACTTTTACCTTATCCATGTGATCTACATCTTTAAAGCCTCCTAATGCCAAAAGTGGAACGAAACCGAAACACTCATCGTAGGCTAGCAGACCATGTTTGGCAACAGCTTTTTTATATAACTTTTGATCAAAATATCTTAAAACATATTCATCATCCAAAAAATTCAAAAAATGTGACAGACGCTTAATTATAATGTTACAATCCTGAATATTGTATTGGACAATTCCCACATAGGCATTCTCTTCCCAAGTAATAATATCTCCAAATGCCGTCACAAACATTGGAAAAGCGACATCTCCTCTGAAATAGCTATCTTGGAGAAGTTCAAGATAGTCATCTGGATTGATGACTTTTAGATAACCATCAAGAAAAGTTCCTAGACCATCTTCCTGCCAAATTTGTAGCAACTCCGCTGGAACTTGATTTTTATATTTTTCAATAACATCTTTGGGCATATCTGCCACTTTGACAAAGTTTTCTAACATATTATCCTCCATTTCACGATAACAGCAATACTCAAAAAATCACATTCTTCAAAATGTAATCAAGCTTATACTACTTTTGATTATGTTCCTTCTGGAAGGCTTCCATAGCCTTGAACTGTTCTAGTTCTTTTTCGTTAGCTGGTTGCTTACCGAGGTATTTGTATTCAAATAAGTCCATTCGAGCACTTGGACCATAACCACTTTCCAACCATGGAGCATAGTCATAGTCGACTGAAAGCTTGTTGTTATCATCTAAATGGATGATACAAATATACCAATCTTCCAAGTCATTTTCAATAAACACTCTTTTTAGTTCTTCAGATTTATCAAATAATATATCACTCTGGTTAAATACTTCATCCTGTGATAACCCAAAATCTCTAGGAAGGTATAAATTATAATGATATTCACCTTCATACTTAAAATAAAAATATGCACTTCCACTATAGGTCTTATCCATCTCGATTACAATATACAAATCATCCCACTCAACTGGAATCATATCATTGGCTTGATGCACGATTCCGATAATTTTTTCATTAATCTGTTTTTCCATATATTCCTCCGGTTGGTGTTTACAAATTTTACCTGTATCTCTAGTATACCATAAAGAACAGAAACCAATTTACTCTTATAAAATTTGCTCAAATAGGGTGGCATTACCTCAATAAAACAGTAAAATAGACCAATCATATCGCTAGGTACAGCAACTTTCTAGCCTTTCCAACAAAAAAATCCACGAATCGAAAGCATTCGCGGACTTTTCTTACAACGCATTTAAGAAAAATGCCATACTAATTAATAGCCGTAATCTACGACACGAAGAGGCGAAAACGATTATTTTTCGCCGATGAATTAGTAAGGCAGTTAGCTAGTTCGCCAAATAGCGACTAGCGTCCAACAATTAGGAACTAAAGTTCCTAATTGTTGGTGCTGAGTTACATTTTTTCCTCCAACTCTACATCTGGATACTTATCCGCAAACCAGCGGAGGGCAAAGTCATTTTCAAAGAGGAAGACTGGTTGGTCAAAACGGTCTTTGGCCAAGATATTGCGGCTTGAGGACATCCGTTCATCCAAGTCCTCAGGCTTGATCCAACGAACGGTCTTTTTACCCATCGGGCTCATGACTACTTCCGCATTGTATTCGCCTTCCATGCGGTGCTTAAAGACTTCAAACTGGAGTTGTCCGACAGCTCCTAGCATGTACTCACCAGTTTGGTAATTCTTGTAAAGCTGAATGGCTCCTTCTTGCACCAATTGTTCGATACCCTTGTGGAAGGATTTTTGTTTCATGACGTTCTTAGCAGAAACTTTCATGAAAATCTCAGGGGTAAAGGTTGGCAGTGGTTCAAACTCAAACTTGTTTTTTCCAACCGTCAAGGTGTCTCCAACCTGATAAGTACCGGTATCGTAAACCCCGATGATATCTCCTGCAACAGCGTTTGTCACATTCTCACGACTTTCCGCCATAAACTGGGTGACATTAGAAAGCTTGGCAGTCTTCCCAGTACGAGGCAGATTGACACTCATTCCTCGCTCAAACTCACCTGATACGATACGGACAAAGGCAATGCGGTCACGGTGACGAGGGTCCATGTTGGCTTGGATTTTAAAGACAAATCCTGAGAAATCCTTATCATAAGGATCCACAATTTCGCCATCTGTTTTCTTGTGGCCATGTGGTTCTGGAGCAAACTCAAGGAAGGTCTCAAGGAAGGTCTGCACCCCAAAGTTGGTCAGGGCTGAACCAAAGAAGACTGGCGTCAGTTCTCCTGCAAGAATAGCTTCTTCTGAAAATTCATTTCCTGCTTCTTGCAACAGTTCGATATCGTCCTTAACCTGAGCGTAGAAAGGATTGCTTCCAAAGAGCTTATCCCCTTCTTCCAGACTGGCAAAACGCTCATCTCCTTTATAGAGTTCCAAGCGTTGGTTATAGAGGTCATACAAGCCTTCAAAGGCTTTCCCCATCCCGATTGGCCAGTTCATAGGATAGCTCGCAATACCTAGGACTTCTTCTAGTTCTTGCAAGAGATCCAGTGGCTCACGACCGTCACGGTCCAGCTTGTTCATAAAGGTAAAGACTGGAATACCACGGTGCTTCACAACCTCAAACAATTTCTTGGTTTGGGCCTCGATACCCTTGGCAGAGTCCACGACCATGACGGCAGCATCCACCGCCATCAAGGTCCGATAAGTATCTTCTGAGAAGTCCTCGTGTCCTGGTGTGTCGAGGATGTTCACGCGCTTACCATCATAGTCAAACTGCATAACAGATGACGTGACCGAAATCCCACGTTGTTTCTCGATATCCATCCAGTCAGACTTGGCAAAAGTCCCTGTTTTCTTCCCTTTTACCGTACCAGCCTCACGAATCTCGCCCCCAAAGTAGAGCAACTGCTCAGTGATGGTTGTTTTCCCGGCGTCCGGGTGGGAGATGATAGCAAAAGTACGACGTTTCTTAATTTCTTCTTGAATAGTCATAAGTTCTCTTTCTTTGATTTTCTATTTTTAGTTGTTTCAGTAGCTAAGAATGATGTTTACATTGGATTTTACCATTCCTTTCAACTCTCCATTATAGCGGATTTTGGGGAGTTTTTCAATTGCTCATCCGATGAAAAGACAAGCTAGAGCACAGATTGCGCCTGAGTTCTCTTTTTCCACCGTTTCTTGAACAAGATATCAAAAAGAACCAGAGCCAGTGAGAGGATGACGGACACAAGGAGATATTTTAACCACAAGGGCGCATCCGGAATAAAAGGTGTCTTGTTTAACAAACCATAATTTCCACCTGTCACCTGATTAACACCAACTAGAAAGAGATTGAGAATAAAGGTATAGGCCACAATCATATATTTCTTGAGCAGACTCTTGTCATAGTGATTCATCAAGTAAACCAAGGAATTCACTAGAAGGGCATAGTGCCCTATCAAAAATGAAAAACTGGTGATATGGGGGAAATCATAGGGATCAAAAACCGGGTAAACCAAGGCAAAGACCGCTCCACTTGCTCCTAAGAGGGCAAAATATTGCTTGCTCCGCCATTTATCGGGCAAGAAAACCACCGCAAACATAGCCAAACGGCAATGGTAAAATGGAAGGCTGTTAGAAAATGGAATCCCAAAACCAACATACCAACTATATAGGGCAAGTAACTGGAGGATCTGAATCCCCTTAAACAAGCGGACAAATTTCGGATTTTTGTGATAAGCAAGTGCTCCATAAATACAAAGCACTAAGACAAGCATCATAATCCCATACCAAAAGAGCGAAATGGGAGGAGGAACCGTTTGAGATCTGGTGATAAATTGATGGAACATATTTCTATCCTAACTCTTATTTTTTCTATTCTCTAGTTTAACCATTATAGCGAATTAAAAGCGATTTTTCAATTTCTATTTCTTTTCAGTTTGGCTCCCTTATTTATAGGAAAATATGGTAAAATAGAACAGACTAAAAATCATCATTTCACGAAAGGATGCAAGATGAAAATTACGCAAGAAGAGGTAACACACGTTGCCAATCTTTCAAAATTAAAATTCTCTGAAGAAGAAACTGCTGCCTTTGCGACAACCTTGTCTAAGATTGTAGACATGGTTGAATTGCTAGGCGAAGTCGACACAACTGGTATCGCACCTACTACGACCATGGCTGACCGCAAGACCGTACTCCGCCCTGATGTGGCCGAAGAAGGAACAGACCGTGACCGCTTGTTTAAAAACGTACCTGAAAAAGAAAACTACTATATCAAGGTACCAGCTATCCTAGATGATGGAGGAGATGCCTAATGACTTTTAATAACAAAACGATTGAAGACTTGCACAACCTCCTTGTATCTAAGGAGATTTCAGCTACTGAATTGACACAAGCCACGCTTGAAGATATCAAGTCTCGCGAGAAAGCTATCAATGCTTTTGTCACTATCGCTGAAGAACAAGCCCTTGCTCAAGCTAAAGCCATTGATGAAGCTGGAATTGACGCGGATAATGTCCTTTCAGGGATTCCACTTGCTGTTAAGGATAATATCTCTACTGACGGTATCCTTACAACTGCAGCCTCAAAAATGCTTTACAACTACGAGCCAATCTTTGATGCGACAGCCGTTGCCAATGCAAAAGCTAAGGGTATGATTGTCGTCGGAAAGACCAACATGGACGAATTTGCCATGGGTGGATCCGGTGAAACTTCTCACTACGGTGCGACTAAAAATGCTTGGGACCAGACCAAGGTTCCTGGTGGTTCATCAAGTGGTTCTGCCGCAGCCGTAGCCTCAGGACAAGTCCGCTTGTCACTTGGTTCTGATACTGGTGGTTCCATCCGCCAACCTGCCGCCTTCAACGGGATTGTTGGTCTCAAACCAACCTACGGAACGGTTTCTCGTTTCGGTCTCATTGCCTTCGGTAGCTCATTAGACCAGATTGGACCTTTTGCACCAACTGTTAAAGAAAATGCCCTCTTGCTCAATGCGATTGCCAGCGAAGATGCTAAAGACTCTACTTCTGCTCCTGTCCGCATTGCCGACTTTACTTCCAAAATCGGGCAAGACATCAAGGGAATGAAAATTGCTTTGCCTAAGGAATACCTTGGTGAAGGGATTGACCCAGAGGTTAAGGAAACTATCCTGAACGCAGCCAAACACTTTGAAAAACTTGGTGCCATCGTCGAAGAAGTCAGCCTTCCTCATTCTAAATACGGTGTTGCCGTTTACTATATTATCGCTTCATCAGAAGCCTCATCAAACTTGCAACGCTTTGACGGTATTCGTTACGGCTACCGCGCAGAAGATGCAAGCAACCTTGATGAAATCTATGTAAACAGCCGTAGCCAAGGTTTCGGTGAAGAAGTGAAACGCCGTATCATGCTTGGAACATTTAGCCTTTCATCAGGTTACTATGATGCCTACTATAAGAAAGCTGGTCAAGTTCGTACCCTCATCATCCAAGATTTCGAAAAAGTCTTTGCGGATTACGATTTAATCCTAGGACCAACTGCTCCAAGCGTTGCCTATGACTTGGACTCCCTCAACCATGACCCCGTTGCCATGTACTTAGCTGACCTTTTGACCATCCCAGTCAACTTGGCTGGTCTTCCAGGAATTTCTATTCCTGCTGGATTTGCTCAAGGTCTCCCAGTCGGTCTCCAATTGATCGGTCCTAAATACTCTGAGGAAACCATTTACCAAGTTGCTGCTGCCTTTGAAGCAACAACAGACTACCACAAACAACAACCCGTGATTTTTGGAGGTGATAACTAATGAACTTTGAAACAGTCATTGGACTTGAAGTCCACGTAGAGCTCAACACCAATTCAAAAATCTTCTCACCAACTTCTGCCCACTTTGGAAATGACCAAAACGCCAATACCAACGTGATTGACTGGTCTTTCCCAGGAGTTCTGCCAGTTCTCAATAAAGGTGTTGTCGATGCTGGTATCAAGGCAGCTCTTGCCCTCAACATGAATATCCATAAAAAGATGCACTTTGACCGCAAGAACTATTTCTACCCTGATAATCCAAAAGCCTACCAAATTTCTCAGTTTGATGAACCTATCGGTTATAATGGTTGGATTGAAGTGGAGCTCGAAGACGGTACGACCAAGAAAATCGGTATCGAGCGTGCTCACTTGGAAGAAGATGCAGGTAAAAACACCCACGGAACAGATGGTTACTCTTATGTGGACCTCAACCGCCAAGGGGTGCCTTTGATTGAGATTGTATCTGAAGCCGACATGCGTTCTCCTGAAGAAGCCTACGCTTATCTGACAGCCCTCAAGGAAGTCATCCAGTACGCTGGCATTTCCGACGTTAAGATGGAAGAAGGTTCTATGCGCGTGGATGCCAACATCTCTCTTCGTCCTTATGGTCAAGAGAAATTCGGTACCAAGACTGAGTTGAAAAACCTCAACTCCTTCTCAAATGTTCGTAAGGGTCTTGAATACGAAGTCCAACGTCAGGCTGAAATCCTTCGCTCAGGTGGTCAAATTCGCCAAGAAACTCGCCGTTACGATGAAGCTAACAAGGCAACCATCCTCATGCGTGTCAAGGAAGGTGCTGCAGACTACCGCTACTTCCCAGAACCAGACCTACCCCTCTTTGAAATTTCAGATGAGTGGATCGAAGAAATGCGAACAGAGTTGCCAGAGTTTCCAAAAGAACGCCGTACCCGTTACGTATCTGACCTTGGCTTGTCAGACTACGATGCTAGTCAGTTGACTGCCAACAAAGTTACTTCTGACTTCTTTGAAAAAGCTGTTGCCCTCGGTGGCGATGCTAAGCAAGTCTCTAACTGGCTCCAAGGTGAAGTCGCTCAGTTCTTGAATGCTGAAGGTAAGACACTGGAACAAATCGAATTGACACCAGAAAACTTGGTTGAAATGATTGCCATCATCGAAGACGGTACTATCTCTTCTAAGATCGCCAAGAAAGTCTTTGTCCACCTAGCTAAAAATGGCGGTGGCGCGCGTGAATACGTGGAAAAAGCAGGCTTGGTTCAAATCTCAGATCCAGCTATCTTGATTCCAATTATCCACCAAGTCTTTGCTGATAACGAAGCTGCTGTTGCCGACTTCAAGTCAGGCAAACGGAACGCAGACAAGGCCTTCACAGGATTCCTTATGAAGGCAACCAAAGGCCAAGCCAACCCACAAGTTGCTCTTAAACTACTTGCCCAGGAATTGGCTAAGTTGAAAGACAGTGAGTAATTTACTCTTTATACACTTTTTTCTACTTTTAAAAAGAGAATGAGACAAGGAGAATAAATGAATAAATTTTTACGATTGCTATTTGTCTTAGTCATCATCGCTATGTTAGGTGCTTCTATACTACAAATTTTCTTTCCATCATACATGGGAAGCCACTCCGGGTACGGAATATCTGCTGGTTGGCAACGAGAAATTGGAATATGGAATTTAGCTGTATTGATTATTATTCTCGCTATCAATATTAAATACGATTGGTTCTATCTACGAATCGCACTTTTTGCTCTCATTATTGGCGGAATTGGAATAGGAACAAATCACTTACTCAATTATATGGAGTATCACTCTCCTGTAAATGCTATCGGTGCTTTTGAAAATTACTTGCTAGCAATAGGATGGATTGTGGGATGGCTCCTCGAGCGCCATTCCATAAAGAAGCTAAATGCTAGTAAATAACGCCTAGTATATCTTAGATGATTTTTAAAGGTTATTAAATAGTTTAATAATCATTCGAATTCAGAATTCTACCTTTTCAATCATATAGTTAGGAGACACATGAAAAAGTTTTACGCTCTTTTAATGACCTGTTTATTACTTGTTTTTCTATCCGTGCCTCAAATCGTTGATGCGGGTGTCGGACATTCCAGAAGTGGAGGGAGTAGCCGCAGTAGCTCCAGAAGTAGCAGCCGCTCAAGTGGAGGTGGAAGTCGTTCTGGTGGCTCATCTTTCCACTACTACCGCTCTGGATATGGATCATCCTCTGACAGTTCTGCTAGCTCTCCCTATCTAGGATTTATGTTCATATTAGTCGGAGGAATCATACTAGTTGTTATCGTCAAATCCTTGCAGAATAAGTCTGGAGATTCGAGTTCAACCTACACTAATAATGATTATCAAACGCTCCATCGTCGAGTTGAACACAACACACTGGCCATTAGTCGTGTTAAAAATGGGGATCCAAACTTCGACGCTGAGGCCTTCACATCTTGGGTTAAGGAAGTCTACCTTAAATTGCAGGTTGCCTGGACTGAGAAGAATTGGAACTCTGTCCGAGCTTTAGAAAGTACCAGTCTCTACTCTCAACACAGTACCCAACTCGAAGACCATATTCGTGCTAAAACAACTAATGTTTTAGAGAAAGTTTGTATCGAAAATGTTCGCATCAAGGAGTTCATTGAAAATCCTGACGGAAACGATACCTTAGTGGTGATCCTGTCATCTACCTTGCGGGACTATGTCATTGACGATGAGACTCGCCGTGTCCTTGAAGGAGACCCTAAAAAAGATCTCTTCACCGTGTATCAATTGAACTTTATCCGTCAACACGGTAGCCAAACGCAAGCAGTCAATCCAGACCAAGTTGTGAGCGACCACTGTCCAAACTGTGGCGCCCCATTGAAAATCTCTGCAGTTAGCGAGTGCGACTACTGTGGTGCCAATCTCTCTCGCAGTCCAAACCAATGGGTACTGGATACCTATGATGTTGTGGATGAAGACGAGCTTTATAATTAGGAGGAATTATGGGATTTATACGTGCAGCCTTATCAGCAGGCTTAAATAGTTTTAATGATAGCAAATTCAAGGAAGCCATTGTCCTTCCAGACAATGTCTCTGGCGATGCTTTAGCCATCAAGGGACAATTACTCACAAAAGACCCAGATGGACGTTCTCGTCACAGCAATCAAAATACTGGACTTTTGTCAGATGGCAGTGTGGTTATCGTTCCCCAAGGTTATACCGCTGTTTTGGTAAACAATGGTACCTTCCTTGGTGAAGTCCTCGAAGCTGGTAGCCACGAATGGCAAGCTGGTGATAACGCCTGGCTCCTTGAAAAAGGTGGTTTAAAAGGCACTTGGGAAAACTTTAAAAACCGTTTCTCTTTTGGTGGACAAGTCATCACCCAACAGGAAATTATCTTTATTCGCATGCAACCTATTGCAGGTAATAAGTTCGGCACACAAAATGCGGTCGAATACTTCAGCGAACGTTACCAACAACTGCTCAACATCCGTTTCTATGGCTTGTTTGATGTAAAAATAGCAGACCCAGTCCTCTTCTACGTGAGTTCTGTTAGCCGTCAAATTACTGACGGACAGCCATTCACTCTCCAGGATGTAGCTCAAGGAACGCTCCGTCAAAATATCGCACCAAAAATTGCGATTGCCATTGCCAAATACACCAACGAAAACAAGGTTGATATCTATAGCCTCAATGCTAATCAAGATACCTTTAACGAACTCGCTAAACAAGAGGTCAACAAGGTTTGGACAGGTCTCTACGGGATTGAAGCAACTAATATCTTGCTTGAGGACCTCAGCTACGACCAAGAAAGTCTTGCCATTGTTCGCAAACTTGATAGTGAGCTCGCTGCTATGAAGTACAACACGATTGAAATCGAAGAACGCCGTGCTCGTAACGAAGCGCTTATTGCTGCAGCTGCCAACGAAGGGAATGGCAATGGGATGAACATGTTTATGGGTATGAATCTTGGCCAGACTCTCGGTGGTCAACTAAGCCAACAAGTTCAAAATCAAGCACCGGCTCAAAACACTGAGCAAACTGCCAGCAAGAATTTTTACATCGAAGTCGATGGAAAATACGTCCTCGTTACTAAAGACGAAGATGGAAATATCGTACCAGTCAACTAATTAAGCACCTTCTGACATTTGAGTAATGTTGTCTTTTATGGTACAATAAAGAGTAAATTATTTATTAAAGAGGTAAAAACATGATTGAAGCAAGTAAATTAAAGGCTGGTATGACCTTTGAAACAGCTGACGGAAAATTGATCCGCGTTTTGGAAGCTAGCCACCACAAACCAGGTAAAGGAAACACAATCATGCGTATGAAATTGCGTGATGTCCGTACTGGTTCTACATTTGACACAAGCTACCGTCCAGAGGAAAAATTTGAACAAGCTATCATCGAGACTGTCCCAGCTCAATACTTGTACAAAATGGATGACACAGCCTACTTCATGAATACAGAAACTTACGACCAATACGAAATTCCTGTAGTCAATGTTGAAAACGAGTTGCTTTACATCCTTGAAAACTCAGAAGTGAAGATCCAATTCTACGGAACTGAAGTGATTGGTGTCACCGTTCCTACTACTGTCGAATTGACAGTTGCAGAAACTCAACCATCTATCAAAGGTGCTACTGTTACAGGTTCTGGTAAACCAGCAACGATGGAAACTGGACTTGTCGTAAACGTTCCAGACTTCATCGAAGCAGGACAAAAACTCGTTATCAACACTGCAGAAGGAACTTACGTTTCTCGTGCCTAATCTCTAGAAAGAGGTCATTCTATGGGAATTGAAGAACAACTTGGCGAAATCGTTATCGCCCCACGTGTACTTGAAAAAATCATTGCTATTGCTACTGCAAAAGTAGAGGGTGTACACTCTTTTTCAAACAAATCAGTGTCTGACACCCTTTCAAAACTTTCTCTTGGCCGTGGTGTTTATCTTAAAAACGTGGACGAAGAGCTCACAGCAGATATCTATCTCTACCTTGAGTACGGAGTAAAAGTTCCTAAGGTAGCTGTTGCGATCCAGAAAGCTGTCAAAGATGCAGTCCGCAATATGGCTGATGTAGAACTCGCTGCTATCAATATTCACGTTGCAGGTATCGTTCCAGATAAAACACCAAAACCAGAATTGAAAGATCTATTTGACGAGGACTTCCTCAATGACTAGTCCACTATTAGAATCTAGACGCCAACTCCGTAAATGCGCTTTTCAAGCTCTCATGAGTCTTGAATTCGGTACGGATGTCGAAACTGCTTGTCGTTTCGCCTATACTCATGATCGTGAAGATACGGATGTGCAACTTCCAGCCTTTTTGACAGAGATAGTTTCTGGTGTTCAGGCTAAAAAGGAAGAACTAGACAAGCAAATCACACAGCATTTAAAAGCAGGTTGGACCATCGAGCGTTTAACACTCGTGGAGAGAAACCTCCTTCGCTTGGGAGTCTTTGAAATCACTTCATTCGACACCCCACAGTTGGTTGCTGTCAATGAAGCTATCGAGCTTTCAAAGGACTTCTCAGATCAAAAATCTGCCCGTTTTATCAACGGACTGCTCAGCCAGTTTGTAACAGAAGAACAGTAAATAGAAAAAAGTGTTTGATAATTGTCAAACACTTTTTTCTTTGTCTCCACTATCTAAAAAAGTGGTAATAGACATAATTATAAACAAAAATCCAGATGGGTTTTGCATAAATAAGAAAGTTGAAAAAACTATGGCACAGGATGGTGATTGTTAAGTTCTTTGTCCAACGGTAGACAAGGGCATAGAAAAGACCGCCTAAACTATAAATAATCAAACTGATAGGATCTCGGTGAGTTAGGATCAAATGACTAAGTCCAAAGATAAGAGCAGATAGGATAACATCCAGATAGTACTTGGACTGGGGAAAGAAGGTATTCATAAAGTACCCTCTATGAATCAGTTCCTCTAATATAGGTGCGACGACTACTGTTAAACTAAAACTGAGAACAGTTGATAGAAAAGTTGGTTGCCCATTGGAGTATAGAATCGAAAGAAGGTCTTGAAAGATATACTTGTTATCAATTAGGTGATGAAACTGTAACTGAAAAGCATCCACCAATTGACGATCAAAATAAGTAGCCACTAGACCAACTACAAGGTATAAGAATCTTGACTTCTTCGAGCCCTTTTTTTCAAAAATATAGAGCATCTCTTTCTTTTTTAGCCAGTAGATAAATAATAGCAAAAGAGCTATTACTTCAACTATTAAAAAGATAGAATAGCCATCTATCCCCCATCCTAAAAACTTAGTTAGATGCATAATTCCTAACTCTGGTAGATAAACCGATAGAAATACCAGTGATGTATAGACTCCCAAATGCCCTAGTTTTTTCATACTTACACCTTTAATTTATCAATAGGCAATACCAGAACCACGTCTAGTCGCATGATTCAGTATTGTACTCCATTCTGTCGCTAAACTATATGCATATGGCGAATTCCAATGTCTATCATCAACTAACCAAATCATGCCACCACCTGAAACTTGCTCTAAGTCCTCAGATGAAAGAACTGTAAATGTTTCTGTACCTGTCCTATAAAGTAGCTCCCTAAAATAAATTTTTGTAAGCTTACATCTACAGTATACATCTTTTTGTCTATTTTATAGCCTATCTCCTCAACTGTCAATTTTTCACCCTAAATAGTAGCTTTACTCATTGAAAAATAAGAAATTGATAAAAGAGATTTCTCTATCTTCCCATCAAATTAGAAAAAGTGTTTGACAAGTATCAAACACTTTTTCTTTACTTCCTACTATCTAAAAATCAAATAATAGATATAAAATAAGAGCGACGGAGCATAAGGAATCGCATTATAGAAACTATGACAAACAATGGTAAATCGAAGACTACCCGTAACTCGATAAGCGATTGCAAATAGAAGACCGAGAATACTATACATTAGGAGACTGATGGGGTCACGATGAGATAGAACCAAGTGACTGAGCCCGAAGATGAAAGAAGACAAAATCACATCCAAATAAAACTCCGACTTCGGAAAGAAGGTATTCATAAAATAACCTCTATAGATTGTCTCCTCAACAACAGGTACAATCGAAATGTTAAAGATTAAAAATACAAGACTTGATAGAGTCGTTTCTCTTCCGTTTAAGTAAAGTTCTGAAAGAAGGTCTTGGAAAATAAAACTATGGTCAATCAATCGAATATTCTGCATTCTAAATCCATTTAAAAAAGAATAGATAAGAAAACAAGCCACTAGGAAAGCGAGATAAGACCAGCGCCAACTCTTTTTCTCAAAGATAAAGAGCATCTTCTTCTTTTTCAACCACAAAACGAATAAAAAGAAAATAAGCAACACTTCTCCAACTAGGAAGATTATATAGCTGTCCATTCCTAAACCGAAGATCCTAGCTAGAGTTATGGCTCCTAATGGCGTTAAATAAATGTACAGGAACATTAAAATCATACAGATTCCTAAATGTATTGTCTTTTTCATTCTTTCTCTCCTAATGGTAAACTCTCTATTAGGGGAATATAGAGGATATACTATTGATTTGTTTTTCTTATTTATCTAGAGTATTCATGTTTATCCATGCTCTATTATCAAAATAGCTAGAACAAAATGTTCTAGCTTTTAAATTTTCTTAGTATTTTCTAAAGCGTTGGTAACGTTCTTCGATAAGTTGATCGAGTGGTAGTTCTTGCAACCTATCTAGTTCTGCACGCAATTCATTTTTAACGCAACCTAGCAGTTCTTTACTTGACAGCCCTGCTTCTGAGATCACCTTGTCTACGATTCCCATTTCTAGAAGTTCATGTGAAGTGATTTTCATCAACTCCGCTGCTTCCATAGCACGACTTCCATCCTTCCAAAGGATAGAGGCAAATCCTTCTGGACTGAGTACGGCATAGATTGAGTTTTCTAACATCCAGACACGGTTAGCTACGGCTAGAGCTAGGGCCCCACCAGATCCTCCTTCACCGATAATAATCGCAATGATTGGAACCTTGAGGTCACTCATTTCCATCAGGTTTCGGGCAATTGCTTCACCTTGTCCACGTTCCTCGGCACCAACACCTGGGTAAGCACCCGCCGTATTGATAAAAGTCACAACTGGACGGCCGAACTTTTCTGCCTGTTTCATCAGGCGCAAGGCCTTACGATAGCCTTCTGGATGAGGTTGCCCAAAATTTCGTTTGAGGTTATCATGAAGACTTTTTCCCTTTTGGATACCAACTACAGTTACTGCTTGGTCACCTAACCAACCAATTCCACCGATGACCGCACCATCATCACGAAAAGAGCGATCTCCATGCAATTCGATAAACTCGTCAAAGATTCCATTGGCAAAATCAAGTGCGGTCAAACGACTCTGCTCGCGTGCCTCTCTGACTATTTTTGCAATATTCATCCGCGACTTCCTCCATGCAATCTTACTAATTTAGCAATTGTTTCAGGCAATTCTCTCCGTTTGACAATTGCATCAACAAATCCATGTTCAAGCAGAAATTCTGCCTTTTGGAAGTCATCCGGCAAGGTCTCACGAACTGTATTTTCGATAACACGACGTCCAGCAAAACCAACCAAACTCTGTGGCTCCGCTAGGATAATATCCCCTTCCATAGCAAAAGAAGCGGTCACCCCACCTGTTGTCGGATCGGTTAAAATAGTTAGGTAAAAAAGTCCTGCCTTGGAATGACGTTGAACTGCCGCAGAAATCTTAGCCATCTGCATCAAGCTCATGATTCCTTCTTGCATACGGGCTCCACCAGAAGCTGTGAAGAGAACGACTGGCAAGTTTTCTACCGTTGCATACTCAAACAAGCGCGTGATTTTTTCACCCACAACGGTTCCCATAGAAGCCATGATAAAGTTTGAATCCATGATCCCAAGGGCAACTTTTTGTCCCTTGATGCTAGCTGTACCAGTCAGTACTGCTTCATCCAAACCTGTCTTTTCACGCATACTAGCTAGTTTTTTCTGGTAGCCAGGAAAGTTTAATGGATCTTGAGTTTCAATACCCGTAAACATCTCCACAAAGGTGTCAGAATCAATCGTCAAATCCAAGCGTTCCTGAGCTGAAATACGGAAAGTATAGCTACAATGGGGACAAATTCGTTCGCTCCCAAGATCCTTTTGGTAAATGGTGTGTTTACAACCAGGACACTGGGAGAAGAGTTCATCCGGCACCTCAGGCTTGGCTTGTGGTTTCTGCCTTACGGAACGGTTAGGATTGATCCGAATATACTTATCCTTTTTACTAAATAGAGCCATAACTCCCCCTTTTAGTTCTCATACTATTTGAAAGTCTATTCTTTTTCTTGGTATTTTGGCAAGAAAGTTTCCATCAAGAAGGAAGTATCGTAGTCACCAGCGATAACTCGGCGGTCTGAAATCAGATCCAACTGGAAGTCTGCATTGGTTTGCACTCCTTCAATATCAAGTTCATAAAGTGCCCGTTGCATCTTCATTAAGGCATCAAAACGATTCTCCCCATGAACAATGATTTTGGCAATCATACTATCATAGTAGGGGGGAATGGTATACCCTGGATAGACTGCAGAGTCTACACGCAATCCAACTCCTCCACTTGGAAGATAGAGATTGGTAATTTTACCTGGGCTTGGAGCAAAGTTAAATGCTGGATTTTCTGCATTGATCCGGCACTCGATAGCATGACCTCGTAGGACGATATCTTCTTGTTTGAAAGGTAAAGGTTGCCCGGCAGCAATGCGAATCTGCTCCTTCACGATATCAACACCTGAAACAAACTCTGTGACTGGGTGTTCAACTTGCACACGAGTATTCATTTCCATGAAGTAGAAATTGCCACTCGCTTCATCGAGAAGAAATTCAATCGTCCCTGCATTTTCATAGCCTACAGACTCTGCTGCACGAACGGCTGCAGCACCAATTTCATTACGAAGGGTTTTGCCAATCGCAATGGATGGGCTTTCTTCTAAGACCTTTTGGTTATTCCGTTGGAGTGAACAATCCCGTTCACCAAGATGGACAACATGACCCTCTTGATCTGCAAGAATCTGAACTTCGATATGACGAGCTGGATAAATCACACGCTCAAGATACATAGCGCCATTTCCAAAATTGGCCTTAGCTTCACTGGATGCTGTCTCAAAGGCTGCGACCAAGTCTTCTGCCTTTTCAACCTTACGAATCCCTTTTCCACCACCACCTGCCGATGCCTTAAGCATGACTGGATAGCCAATTTTTTCTGCAACTGCAAGCGCCTCTTCAGCCGTGTGAACTTCACCATCAGATCCTGGAATAACTGGAACCCCAGCCTTGATCATTTGCTCACGCGCATTGATCTTATCTCCCATGGTATCCATCACAGCACCAGAAGGGCCGATGAACTTAATCCCTACTTCATCACACATCGTGGCAAATTTGGAGTTTTCACTAAGAAATCCAAAACCTGGATGGATGGCTTCTGCTTCTGTCAAGACTGCAGCAGACAAAATTGCATTGATATTGAGATAAGATTCTGTCGCCTTACCAGGTCCGATACAGATAGCTTCATCCGCTAGGAGTGTGTGAAGGGCTTCCTTATCAGCAGTTGAATAAACTGCCACGGTCGCAATGCCCAATTCACGCGCAGCTCGAATAATGCGAACCGCAATCTCACCACGGTTGGCAATCAAAATTTTACGAAACATGGAGATCCTCCTTAGTTTCCAATTGCAAAGGTAAGAGTACCACTCGCTGCAAGCTTACCATCTACTTCAGCCTTTGCTTCAACCACAGCAATCGTACCACGACGTTTAACAAAAGTAGCCGTCATAACTAATTGGTCACCTGGTACAACTTGCTTCTTGAACTTAACCTTGTCCATGCCAGCATAGAAGACCAGCTTCCCTTTGTTTTCAGGTTTGGACAATTCCAAGACACCAGCAGTCTGAGCCAAGGCTTCCATGATAAGAACACCTGGCATGACTGGGTATTGTGGAAAATGACCATTGAAGAAAGGTTCGTTGATGGTCACATTTTTAATGGCAACAATGGTATCTTCGCTCACTTCCAAGACACGATCCACTAGGAGCATGGGGTAGCGATGGGGTAGAGCTTCTTTGATTCCTTGAATATCGATCATTTGATACGTACCAATCCTTTACCGAACTCAACCATTTCTTCATTTGAAACGAGAATTTCTGTCACCACACCATCCTTAGGCGCTGGAATCTCATTCATGACTTTCATGGCTTCGATGATCACCAAAGTTTGACCTTTTTTGACACTGTCTCCGACTGTGACAAAGGCAGGTTTATCTGGTCCAGCGGCCAAGTAAGCCACCCCTACAAGTGGGCTTTCAACAACATCACCCTCCGGAGCAACCGTCGTTTCAGCTGGTACTGGAGCTTCTTCCACTGCACTCTCTACTGGAGTTAAAGGGGTAGAAACTACTGGACTTGCCGCTACTGCAGTTGGTGCTGGAACAACTTGAGCTGGAGCTTCAGAAGCCATTCTTGCTTCATTCTTACTGAACTGCAATTCGTCCGCTCCGTTTTTATAAGAAAATTCTCTCAAACTTGATTGGTCAAATTGAGCCATCAAGTCCTTGATCTCATTTAAATTCATAATTATTTATTCTCCCAACGTTTGAAAGCAAGAACCGCATTGTGTCCACCAAAACCAAAAGTGTTTGAAATAGCATAAGGGATTTCTTGCTCCAAGCCTTGTCCATAAACGACATTCGCTTCGATATAGTCTGATAACTCACTTGTTCCAGCTGTCATTGGTACATAGTTATGACGCATGGCTTCAATTGTAGCGATGGCTTCTACTGCCCCTGCAGCACCAAGCAAGTGTCCTGTAAAGGACTTGGTTGAAGATACAGGTACTTCTTTACCAAGAACAGCGACGATCGCACCACTTTCTCCTTTTTCATTAGCAGGAGTTGAAGTTCCGTGGGCATTGACATAAGCCACTTGCTCTGGAGAAATTTCTGCTTCTTCCAAAGCCAACTTCATAGCCTTAATCGCGCCTTGACCCTCTGGATGAGGTGAAGTCATATGGTAAGCATCACAGGTATTACCATAGCCAACTACTTCAGCCAAGATAGTTGCACCACGTTTTTCAGCATGTTCAAGGCTTTCAAGAACTAACATTCCTGAACCTTCTCCCATCACAAATCCGTTACGATCTTTGTCAAATGGAATAGAAGCACGAGTTGGATCTTCTGTAGTTGATAGAGCTGTCAAAGCTTGGAAACCAGCGATGGCAAATGGAGTGATTGATGATTCTGATCCACCAACTAGCATGACATCTTGGAAACCAAACTTGATAGAGCGGAAGGCATCCCCAATGGCATCGTTTGATGAGGCACAGGCTGTATTGATTGATTTACAGATACCGTTTGCTCCGAAGCGCATAGCAACATTTCCTGAAGCCATATTTGGCAAGGCTTTTGGAAGTGTCATTGGTTTAACGCGTTTTGGACCTTTTTCATGAAGACGGATAACCTGATCTTCGATTTCTTTAATTCCCCCAATACCAGAAGCCACGATAACACCAAAGCGATCTTTATCAATTGCTTCTACATCAAGATTTGCATTTGTCACCGCTTCTTGAGCTGCATACAAGGCATACAAAGAATAGTTGTCAAAACGGTTGGTATCTTTTTTGACAAAGTATTTATCAAATGGGAAATCTTGGACTTCTGCTGCATTGTGCACAGCAAATTCGCTGTGGTCAAATTTAGTAATTTCTCCAATTCCAATTTTTCCAGTTTGCAAACTGTTCCAAAATTCTTCTGGAGTATTTCCGATAGGAGAGGTCAATCCGTAACCTGTTACTACAACTCGATTTAGTTTCATCTGTCTTACCTATATCTTTCCTTATTTTTTACATGCTAAGTCCGCCATCAACAGCGAGAACTTGTCCAGTCAAATAATCCTGTCCAGCCAGGAACACTGTAGCATCTGCGATATGTTCTGCTTGACCAAACTGTTTCATTGGGATTTGTGCCAATGTCGCTTCCTTGACCTTATCAGACAAAACAGCTGTCATATCTGACTCGATCATTCCTGGTGCAAGAGCATTTACGCGCACATTACGATTGGCAACTTCACGTGCTACTGACTTGGTAAACCCAATCAAACCCGCTTTAGAAGCTGCATAGTTGGCTTGTCCGATATTTCCCATCAAACCGACCACACTCGACATATTGATAATCGCACCTTCACGTGCCTTGATCATCTGTTTCAAGACTGCTTGAGTCATGTTAAAGGCACCTGTCAAGTTGATCTTAATCACTTTTTCAAAGTCTTCCTCGGTCATCTTAAGCATGAGCGTATCCTGAGTAATCCCTGCATTGTTGACCAAGACATCGACAGAACCGAGTTCTGCAATCGCTTGATCTACCATACGCTTGGCATCTGCAAAGTCTGAAACATCACCTGAAATCGGTACTACTTTGACGCCGTAGTTTGAAAACTCAGCCAGCAATTCTTCTGAGATTGCTCCTCGACTATTCAAAACTACATTAGCGCCTAGTTGGGCAAATTTGTGAGCAATGGCAAGTCCGATACCACGACTTGAACCTGTTACAAAGACATTTTTGTTTGTAAGTTGCATTCTATTTCTCCTATTTCCTGTTGTATTTTGTGGGAGAAGGAATCATTAGTTTCCTAACAAAGCATCCAAGCTTGCTTGGTCTTCAACGTTAGCTAGCTGAGCTGTTTTATCGATTTTTTTGACAAAACCTGATAGGACCTTACCAGGACCAATTTCAATAAAGTTGGTTACCCCAGCATCCTGCATCACAGCAATACTTTCATAAAAACGAACAGGTTCTTTGACCTGACGCGTCAAAAGCTCTTGGATTCGACCTTTTTCCATAACAGCAGCTTCCGTATTGCCGACTAGTGGGCAAGTAAAGTCAGAGAAACTCACTCCTTCAAGAGCTCCAGCTAGTTGCTGACTGGCTGGCTCAAGAAGAGCTGTATGGAAAGGACCAGATACATTTAAAGGAATCAATCGTTTGGCTCCTGCTTCCTGCAAGAGTTGGACCGCACGGTCAACTGCAGCCACTTCACCACCAATGACGATTTGGCTTGGAGTATTGTAGTTAGCTGGAGTGACTATACCGACTTCAGAAGCAGTTTTGCAAGCTTCCTCTATCACATCTACTGGAGTATTGAGGACGGCTACCATCTTGCCTGAACCAGCAGGCGCCGCCTCTTCCATATAAGCCCCGCGCTTAGCAACCAAGGCAACTGCCTCTTCAAAGTCCAAGGCACCGCTTGCTACAAGAGCAGAATATTCACCAAGAGACAATCCTGCTACCATATCCGGCTGATAACCCTTTTCTTTCAATAGTCGGTAAATAGAAACCGAGGTCGCCAAAATAGCTGGCTGTGTATAACGAGTCTGGTTTAACTTTGTTTCTTCCTTATCAATCAAGTCACGAAGGTCATAACCCAGTACTTGACTAGCTTGATCAATGGTTTCCTTGACAATAGGATAGTGTTCATAGAGGTCTCGTCCCATCCCAAGATATTGAGCACCTTGACCGGCAAATAGAAAGGCTGTTTTAGTCATTTCTTACAACTCCTGCCCAACGAGAGGCTTCTTCTTGAATTTTTTTGGCAGCGCCATAGTATAGATCTTTTAGGATTTCTTCGACAGTTTCCTCTTTAGAAACCAAACCAGCGATCTGACCTGCCATGACGGATCCACCTTCTACATCTCCATGAACAACGGCTTTAGCAAGAGCACCAGCTCCCATTTGCTCAAAGATTTCTAAATCTGGATCTTCTTGTTTAAAGGCATCCTTTTCAGCCTGTTCAAAGTCACGTGTCAACTGATTTTTAATGGCGCGAACAGCATGACCAAAATGTTGAGCTGAAATAGTCGTATCTATATCACGCGCTTTTAAGATTTTTTCCTTGTATTTTGGATGGGCGTTAGATTCCTTGGCTACTACGAAACGCGTACCAACTTGAACAGCCTCTGCACCAAGCATAAAGCCTGCAGCGACACCTTCACCGTCCGCAATTCCTCCAGCTGCGATAACCGGAATTGAAACAGCTGCAGCAACTTGGCGAACCAAGGTCATGGTTGTTAATTTACCAATATGTCCACCGGCTTCCATTCCCTCTGCAATAACTGCATCTGCACCAATTTTTTCCATACGTTTTGCCAAAGCAACACTTGGAACAACAGGAATAACTGTAATTCCTGCATCATGGAAACGAGTCATGTATTTACTTGGATTTCCTGCACCAGTTGTAACCACCTTGACCCCTTCTTCAATCACGAGATCAACGATGTCTTCTACAAAAGGTGACAAGAGCATGATGTTGACACCAAAAGGTTTGTCCGTAAGTGATTTGATTTTATCGATATTAGCCTTTACGACCTCTTTAGGTGCATTCCCACCACCGATGATTCCTAAACCACCAGCTTTTGATACTGCACCAGCCAAGTCACCATCTGCAACCCAGGCCATTCCTCCTTGAAAAATTGGATAATCAATGTTCAATAATTCTGTAATACGTGTTTTCATAGTGCCTCCATCATTCCTTGCTTACGTAATAGTTCGATGAGTTTATCATTTGAGTTTCAAACTATTACCTAAACAAGAGGGAGTGGGTTTCCCCTACTCCTTCTAGTAATATGTTAATTATTTTGTTTGCTCTTCAACGTAGGCAACCAAGTCACCAACTGTTTTCAAGTTATCTTCTGCTTCGATTTGGATATCAAAAGCATCTTCGATTTCAGAGATTACTTGGAACAAGTCCAATGAATCTGCATCCAAATCATCAAAAGTAGATTCAAGTGTTACTTCTGATGCGTCTTTCCCAAGTTCTTCAACGATAATTTCTTGTACTTTTTCAAATACTGCCATGATAGGACTCCTTTAAAATATAAAAAATTTATAACTATGTGTTTACCACATGATTACCTAGATTGTAAGAATGAGTGTGCCCCATGTCAAACCTCCACCGAAGCCTGATAGGAGAATCGTCTGGCTACCATCTAAACGAATCATGCCATTCTCCACACACTCTGAGAGCAAAATCGGGATACTTGCTGCACTGGTATTTCCATACTCCATCATATTGGCAGGAAGTTTGTCTCGGTCTACGCCGATCTTCTTAGCCATCTTATCCAAAATGCGGATATTTGCCTGATGAAGCAAGAGATAATCCAATTCCGATGCTGCGATTGGACCATTTTCAATGGTTTCTTTGATTGATCTAGCAACATCACGATTTGCAAAATCAAAAACTGCTCGTCCATCCATCTTCAAAAAAGCAGGAACTGCTTCTTGATCTGAGAAAGGAGAAGCCAAAGCCGTTTGACCATAGGTCAAACACTCGCTCCGAGAGCCATCTGTATAGAGACTTTCCACAAGGAAGTGACGTATTTCGCTCGCTTCCAAGAGAACCCCACCAGCACCATCCCCAAAGAGAACAGCTGTCGAACGATCTGACCAATCAACTGCCTTAGATAAGGTCTCAGCCCCGATAACAATCCCTTTTTTGAACTGTCCAGAACTTAAAAACTTTTCTGCAGTCGAGAGAGCGAATACAAAGCCACTGCAAGCTGCTGTCAAATCAAAGGCGAAAGCTCTATGAGCTCCGATATTTGCCTGAACCCGAGCCGCCGTAGAAGGCATCATCGAGTCGGGAGTAATCGTCGCTACAATGATAAAATCAATCTGATCTGCTGTTA
Organism: Streptococcus oralis; assembly: GCF_001075675.1. Classification (GTDB taxonomy): domain Bacteria; phylum Bacillota; class Bacilli; order Lactobacillales; family Streptococcaceae; genus Streptococcus; species Streptococcus oralis_V. The sequence goes on along the minus strand of NZ_JUNW01000007.1, from coordinate 36,298 downwards.
AGCTCCCTTTAGCCAGCAAACTCTTGGCAACTTCTGTCGCCAAGTCACTTGTAGACTCTGTTTTTGAGATATGTCTCTGTTTAATTCCTGTCCGACTTGAAATCCACTCATCGCTTGTATCCATGATTTGGGCTAAGTCATGATTAGTGACCACTTGCTCTGGAACATAATGAGCAACCTGGCTTATCTTTGCAAAAGCCATTATTTCAAATCCTCCAAAAATTGATAAAGGTTCGTTAAGCCTCTGCCCATGACCTCTTTTTCCTCGGGACTCATGCCATCAATAATTTTTTCGACCATAGCCTTGTGGAATCGTTTGTGAAGGCGGTGAAGCAAACGACCTTTCTTTGTCAAATGCAGATAGACCACACGACGGTCTTGGTCAGAACGAATACGCTCAATGTAACCCTTTCTTTCTAGGTTATTCAAGCTCGTCGTAACTGTTCCCAAGGTCACCATCAGTTCTTTGGAAACCTTACTAGGCGTCGCCTCAGGGAACTTCCCAATCACATCAATCGTGTGCATTTCTTTGATGGAGATGTCTTTGAATCGACTACCTCGTAAGCTAACCTCCTCAATCACAAGGACGTTATTGAAAATAGATGTTAGATAATCATTTACTTGTTGGTAGTCCAAATCGTTTCCCTCCTTCTAAAAAACTTTCACAATCAAAGCATTTGATAAAAGAAGTATATCAAACTTCAAAAAATTGTGCAAGTATTTTTTTACATTCCTGTAAATTTCGGTCTTCTTCTTTCAGAATGCGCTCGAACTCCTTCTTTAAAATCTTCAGTTAAAGATAACGATTCTTGTAGTTTCAATTCCAATTCGGCATAATCTTGCCAATCTTTAAATTGACTTTCCCAAACTAACTTTTTAATCGCTGCGTATGAGTTTGCTGAACCTCGTCTTAATTTTTTCAGAACTTGTTCTCTTGTTTTTTCTAATTTATCAGCTTCACAAACACGGTAAACCACGCCCCATTCTAGCGCTTTTTCCGCGGTTAAGGCTTCTCCTGTCATGGCAAGTTGTGCAGCTCGTGTTACCCCGATACTACGACTCAAGAGATGAATCCCACCAGCGTCCGGCGCCAATCCAACTCCAACAAAAGCTTGGATGAATTTTGCCTTATCAGTCGCCAAGCAAAAATCAACTGCTACTGCCATATTTGCTGCGGCACCAGCAACCGCTCCATCTACCTCCATCAAAACAGGTTTTGGAATTTGCTTGATTTTAAAAGAAATTGTATTGACTAATTCTGCAATCTTATTCAAAGAAGGGATATCATCTTCGTCTACTGCGCGTTTCATCTCAACCAAGTCTCCCCCAACTGAAAAGACCTTCCCATTAGCGTTTATCAAGATGAACTGAACAGCTTGATCCTGCTCTGCTAGAGTCAAAGCTTCTAAAATCTCCTCACACATTGGGATATGGAAACCATTTGCCACTTCGGGACGATTCAAAGTAATGATAGCAAGATCATCTACGATCTGATATAAGATATGATTCATAGCTTCTCCTTTTCTTTTGTAAGGTAATAAAATTGTTTTATCATCAAAGTATACCTTTTTTTGGATAAAGAGGCAAGGAAAAAACTAAAGGAAAGTGTCTCAGCTGATTATTTACCCATCATTTATGAGTGTGAGTAAAATTTGACACTCTTACTTTTAAATCGTTATCGCTTTTCAGAATAAGTTAGTGTTTTCTTCTATTATAATAGGAAGTTATTTTCTTCATTGAAAAATGCCCCTCTTTCTGCTATAATCGTATAAAATACTTACTTGAGGAGTCCTTATGAAGGTTGTAAAATTTGGCGGAAGCTCGCTTGCCTCTGCTGGTCAGTTAGAAAAAGTTTTAAACATCGTTAAAAGTGATAAAGAACGCCGTTTTGTAGTCGTTTCTGCACCCGGCAAACGCAATGCTGAAGATACCAAGGTAACTGATGCTTTGATTAAATACTATCGCGACTATGTGGCTGGAAATGACATCAGTGCTAGCCAAAGCTGGATCATTGACCGTTATGCCGCTATGGTTAGTGAACTAGGGTTAAAACCTGCTGTTTTAGAAAAAATCTCTAAAAGTATTCGGGCCTTGGCAACTCTTCCTATAGAGGACAATGAATTTCTCTATGATACCTTCCTAGCGGCTGGAGAAAATAACAATGCCAAATTGATTGCAGCCTACTTTAACCAAAACGGTGTTGATGCACGCTATGTTCACCCAAGAGAAGCTGGAATTGTTGTCACAAGTGAACCTGGAAACGCACGTATCATTCCATCTAGTTATGACAAGATTGAAGGCTTGGCTGATAGCAACGAAGTCCTTGTCATCCCTGGTTTCTTTGGTGTGACTAAGGAAAATCAAATCTGTACTTTTTCACGTGGAGGTTCAGATATTACAGGTTCTATCATTGCAGCAGGTGTTAAGGCTGATCTCTATGAAAACTTTACAGACGTAGATGGTATCTTTGCTGCCCACCCTGGTATTATCCACCAACCACACTCCATTCCTGAATTAACCTACCGTGAAATGCGTGAGTTGGCTTACGCTGGATTTTCAGTTCTTCATGACGAAGCCCTTCTTCCTGCCTACCGAGGAAAAATTCCTCTTGTCATCAAGAATACCAACAACCCTGACCACCCAGGTACGCGCATTGTTTTAGAACACAGTAGTGATAAATTCCCAGTAGTAGGGATTGCGGGTGACTCAGGATTCGTCAGCATCAACATGTCTAAATACCTCATGAATCGCGAAGTCGGCTTTGGTCGCAAGGTTCTTCAAATCCTTGAGGACCTCAATATCGGTTGGGAACACATGCCTACAGGTATCGACGATCTTTCAATCATCCTCCGCTCCCGTGAATTAACTCCTATCAAAGAAGAAGAAATTCTACGTCAACTCGTTCAAAAGGCTGAAGTAGATCATGCTGAAATCGAACATGACCTTTCCATCATTATGATTGTCGGAGAAAAGATGAAGAGCCATATCGGGGTAACTGCTACTGCAACACGTGCTTTGTCTGAAAATAAAATCAACATCCAGATGATGTCACAAGGTTCAAGCGAAGTTTCCATCATGTTTGTTGTCAATAAAGAGCAAGAAAAAGCAGCAATCAAGGCTCTCTATCATGCCTTTTTCGGTGAAAGTAAGGAAGACTAATCATGGCCCAATCACTCAATCAAGTCATTGACCTCCAAACCACTGGAACATCTTACCTCTCTATCTCTGGAAAAGTTGGAAAATTTCTAGTTGGGGATCAAGCCTTAGAGTTTTATCCTGATGTCAATGTCGAACAATATATCCAAATCCCCTGGTCCAGCATTCAGCAAATCGGAGCCAACGTAAGTGGTCGCAAAATCAGCCGCCACTTTGAAGTCTTCACTGATCAAGGAAAATTCCTCTTTGCTTCAAAAGACTCTGGAGCTATCCTCAAAATTGCTCGGGAAAAACTTGGCAATGACAAGGTTGTGAAACTTCCGACTCTACTCCAGACCATTGGACAAAAACTTAAAAATCTATTTGCAAAAAAGTAGAAACTTTAGTATAATCATAGCAACGGATAAGTAAGTTATCTCCTTCTTTCAGAAAGTCTGCGGGTGCTGCGAGCAGATAGGAGGGATAGGTGAAATTCTACCGTTGTTCACAATTAAATACTCAATCAAGTGCACACCTGTGAAGTTGGATGGAACCGTGGCCCTGCCACTCCAACACTTTGTCAGGTGTGCTTTTTTCATAAAGGAGTTCTTATGTTAGATATTAAACGTATTCGCACAGATTTTGATGCTGTCGCTGAAAAATTAGCTACACGTGGTGTAGATGCTGCTATCTTAAATGAGATGAAAGAAATCGATGCTAAACGTCGTGATATCTTGGTCAAGGTTGAAACGCTCAAAGCAAAACGTAACACAGTTTCTGCTGAGATTGCCCAAGCTAAGCGCAACAAGGAAAATGCCGATGATAAGATTGCTGCGATGCAAACCCTATCTGCTGAAGTCAAAGCCTTGGATGCTGAGTTGGCAGACATCGATGCTAAATTGACAGAATTTACCACTACTCTTCCAAACATCCCTGCCGACAGCGTTCCTGTTGGGGCTGACGAAGACGACAACGTGGAAGTTCGCCGCTGGGGTACTCCACGCGAGTTCGATTTCGAACCAAAAGCTCACTGGGATCTTGGTGAAGACCTTGGTATCCTTGACTGGGAACGCGGTGGAAAAGTAACGGGCGCTCGTTTCCTCTTCTATAAAGGACTCGGGGCTCGTTTGGAACGTGCCATCTACAACTTTATGTTGGATGAGCATGGCAAGGAAGGCTATACAGAAGTCATCACACCTTACATAGTTAACCACGACTCTATGTTCGGTACTGGTCAATATCCAAAATTCAAGGAAGATACTTTTGAATTGAAAGACACTAATTATGTCCTCATTCCTACAGCTGAAGTGCCTCTTACAAACTACTACCGTGATGAAATCCTCGACGGAAAAGACCTACCAATCTACTTCACCGCTATGAGTCCATCATTCCGTTCTGAGGCTGGTTCTGCAGGTCGTGATACACGTGGCTTGATTCGTCTGCACCAATTCCACAAGGTTGAAATGGTCAAATTTGCCAAACCAGAAGAATCTTACGAAGAATTGGAAAAAATGACAGCCAACGCTGAAAACATCCTTCAAAAACTCAACCTTCCATACCGTGTCGTTGCCCTCTCTACTGGGGACATGGGCTTCTCAGCTGCCAAGACTTATGACTTGGAAGTTTGGATTCCAGCACAAAATACCTATCGTGAAATCTCAAGCTGTTCAAATACAGAAGATTTCCAAGCTCGTCGTGCCCAAATCCGTTACCGTGATGAAGCAGATGGCAAGGTGAAACTCCTTCACACTTTGAATGGTTCTGGACTTGCAGTTGGACGTACGGTTGCTGCCATTCTTGAAAACTACCAAAATGAAGATGGTTCTGTAACCATTCCAGAAGCACTTCGTCCATATATGGGTGGAGCTGAAGTTATCAAACCATAAAAAAGGCCTAGCTATTTCTAGCTAGACCTTTTTTCGTAACCAAATCAGATAAGCACCCAAGACAAAGAATAAAATAGTGAGGCAAATAACAGTTTCAGCAAACACCAGATAATCCAGAAATGGAAGTTTCAAAATTCCCTGAGCCATCTTGAGCGAGGTAGCTGTGATAATGGTTGGGAAGGTGAGGGCTGAGAAGGCTGGTTGAAAGCCTTGTTTTAAAATATTGGGCAGGCGAGTTAAAACAAAGAAAAAGAAGGATTGAGATGCCAAAATCATGACGATTAAGATCCAAGTCGGTAGGCCTGCTCCTCCAACTCGAACTAGGGAAGCCAAGAGTAGGGAAAAGGGAGCACAGTAGATTCCTTCCTGTCCAAGCAAGGCTAGTGGGAGTGGATGTTTCTTTAAATCGCTATAAATAAGCGGATAGAGATAGAAGGTCAAGACAAAACCAAAAATCAAGGTTGCATAGGCAATTTCAATGATTCCGACAAGGGGATAGGTCAAGGCTGCTACTGCTATTCCCACATAGAGTACCGTCCAACTTGGAGTCGCATTGACCCTCCGACCCGGACAGGCAAATTTGATGGTAAAAGTAGCAATCAAAGCCAAATCCAAGAGAAATGAAAACCACCAGATCCCTTGTGCTACTATAGGAAGAGCAGGGAATACGCGAAAGACATAGGTCGATAAAATCATCCCAGCCATGGGAAAGGTGGCCATCCCAGATAAAAGAGGGGGCTTGGTCAATTCTTTCTTGGTTTCTTCCCAATTAAAAAGATGAAGAATCAGAAAGAAAATCCACAACACTAAACCAGTCAGACTCAATAAATGCGACAGAACAGGCAAAGTATCTGCAATCAAATTTCCTGCACCTGCTAAACCTAATAAACAGCCAGAGAATACTAAGGGGAGCTTTTTCATCCGAGCCTCCAATAATCATGTTATTATTAGTATAGCATAAAAGCGCTTAAAATAGCATAGAAAAATGAAGACTGGATTGCTCAGTCTTCATTTTTTCTTTCTGATTCGAACTATGCATAAGGTTGTAATTCTGGGTTAATAGGCGTATTGGCTAGGTTGTTGGCATAGTTGCAGAGGCTGGCAAGACTAACACCGAGAACCACGTCCAAGGCATTTTGTTGCGTGTAGCCAGCTTCCAAAAATTCAGCCAAGGCTTCATCTCCTACACGCCCTTTGGTATTGATGACCGCCAAGGTAAACTTAGCTAGGGTGTCCAATTTAGGATCTGTTTCAATCGGAGTGCGGTTGCGGAGAGCTTGGAGAAGATCATCATTCATCTGGATTTGTTTGATTGAAAAGGCTGTGTGACCTGCGACGCAGAAAGCACAACCATTGGTTACGGCAGCTGTGATTTGCACTACTTCACGCTCTACTGGTGTCAGGCTGTTGCGACGGTTGATGGCTCCGACAGTTCGGTAGGCTTCAAGCGCGGTTGGGGCATTGGCCAAGAGACCGATTAGGTTGGGAATATAGCCATTGTTATCTTTTTGTACTGTTTCAAGAACTTCTTTCACTTCTGCTGGTGATGATTCTACTGTGTGGATGGTAAATGTTGTCATAAGAAACCTCTTTTCATTTTATTGTCATTTAGTCTATCATAGAATTTCACCCTTGGATAATATATATTTTCAATTGCCTTGATAGAAAATGTCTATGAAATGAAAAAAATCACACTAAAAGTGTGATTGGGTTAGTGTTTAAAATACTTTCTGGTTTCGGAAATAACGACTGGCGACAAGACCAAGAGGGCAATCAAGTTTGGTAAAGCCATCAAGGCATTGACGATGTCTGCGATAATCCAAACCATATCCAACTCGATAAATCCTCCCAACAAGACCATGACTACAAAGACTACACGGTAAAGCCAGATAAAACGAACACCAAAGAGAAACTCAAAACAGCGCTCTCCGTAATAGTTCCATCCGAGAATCGTCGTAAAGGCAAAGAGTACAAGGAAGATGGTCAAGAGGGCAGGTCCAAAGTGTGAAAAAACTGTTGAAAAGGCTGACTGGGTCAAGGCAACTCCATTCAAATCACCACTCCAAACACCAGTTACCAAGATTGTTAAACCAGTCAACGTACAGATAATGAGGGTATCAATAAAGGTTCCTGTCATGGAAATCAAGCCTTGCTCGACAGGTTCATTTATCTTAGCTGCAGCCGCTGCAATGGGAGCAGAACCAAGACCAGATTCGTTAGAGAAGACTCCCCGCGCCACACCATTTTGGATAGCCATCCGAATGCTGGCACCGGCAAAGCCACCTACTGCAGCAGCTGGACTAAAGGCTGAAGTAAAGATGAGGGCAAGTGTAGCTGGGACCTTCTCGATATTAAAGAGAATAACTGTAAGAGTTCCTAAAATATAAACAATAGCCATAAAAGGAACCACTGCTGTCGAAACTTTTGATATGGATTTGAGGCCACCAAAGACAGCAATCCCTACAAAAATGGATAAAATCAGAGCCGTGATAGCTGGATTAACTTGGGCTGTATTTTGAATGGATTCTGTAATCGAATTGACTTGGGTAAAGGTACCAATCCCTAGAAGGGCTACCAATACACCCGCTAGGGCAAAGAAGATAGCAAGTGGACGCCACTTTTCTCCCATCCCCAAAAGGATGTAATGCATGGGTCCTCCAGCTACAGCTCCATTTGCATCCTTAGTACGGTATTTGATGGCCAGCAATCCTTCGGCATATTTGGTCGCCATCCCAAAGAAGGCCGCCATCCACATCCAAAAGAGGGCCCCTGGTCCTCCAACCTTAATGGCTGTCGCTACCCCGATGATATTTCCCGTACCAACTGTGGCTGCTAGAGCCGTACAGAGAGCAGCAAAGCTCGACACATCGCCGTGCCCCTGGTCCTTGGTAAAGATCAACTGAAAGGCCTTAGGGAGACGAGTAACCTGCAAAAGGCCCAGTCGGATGGTCAAATAGATACCCGTTCCGACCAATAAGATCAAGAGGGGAGGCCCCCAAGCAAAAGCATCAAGCGCTTTAAGCAATTCTAACATGTCCTTCTCCTATCTTTCAACCCCAAAAGAAAGAGTACATGCAAGATACATGTACTCTGGAATGCTTAGATAAATGCCAAAAAGCGGTCTATCCTAGCTCTGTCCTTTTACCTGAGAGTTTGAGCAGTTACCTGCCTTGCCCCTTCGGTGCCTTTACGGTCTCTCCAGAGTTCCGTCCATTTACAGTCATGGAAAACAAACCTTTCTCCACTTCTATTAAACTTCATTCGGTGTTGGTATTTTATTTTTTATTATTCTACAAGAAAAGTTAGCCCTTGTCAATATATTCTATGAATTTTTTTGACTTTTCACTTCTTTTTTCAGAAAGAGTGAATCCTTCTTCTCTCTATCCTTTAAAGGTCACAATGGTGGCGCCACTGCCTCCAGCATTTTGTGGAGCATAGCCGAAAGTCTTAACATGCTTGTTTCTTTGTAGGTATTTGGTGACTCCTTCACGGATGACACCTGTTCCGATACCATGGATGATGTCGACTTGCGCCATGTTATTGAGCAGGGCTTGGTCAATAAAGGCGTCCAGCTCATTCATGGCCTCTTCGTACCGTTTGCCACGAAGATCCAGTCTCGCTTGCGGACCACGATCAGAAGCACGTTTGACGACATTGACTTGTTTCTTCTTGACTGGGGCTTCTTGCTGGGCCTGAACAAGGTCAAATTCTTTCTCTTCCAAGGTCATCTTGATCAAACCGACTTGGGCTTCCCAACGGCCGTCCTTAAGCTGATTGGTCAAGGTTCCACGTTGTCCATAACTGAGGACCACAATATCATCCCCCACCTTCGGAGCTCGTTTTTTCTTGGCCTTTTGAAGGACCTTGTTTTTAGACAAGTCGACTTTTTCAGGGGCTAGTTTTTTCAGTTTAGACTTGGCTTCAATGATTTCGTGGGGTTTGAGTTGAGACTTACTGTGGAGGTTCTTGAGAATCTGGTCACTCTCATTTAGAGCGAGTTCCACAATTTCAGCAGCTTGTTCACGCGCCTTGTTGAGCTCAGTTTCCTTCTCGCGATTGAGTTCGTTGTAAAGTTTTTTGAGTGCTCGGTTCATCTTGAGGTTTTCTTGCTCCACCTCACGAATATTGTCCAAGCGTTTACGGCTTTCAAGCGTTTGCTCTTCTAATTGTTCAATGATGCGATTGACATCATTATCTTGATTGACCTGCTGGCTGGCATCTCCTACGATGACATCTGACAGTCCTAGGCGTTTGGCAATTTCAAAGGCATTGCTTCGGCCAGGAACTCCCTGCATAAAGCGATAGGTCGGACGCAAGCTGGCTGTATCAAACTCCATGCTGGCATTTTGCACAAAAGCTGTCTCGATACCATAAGCCTTGAGTTCTGGATAGTGGGTCGTCGCCATGGTCTTGACCTGACGCAGACGAAGATCCTCCAGAATAGCCATAGCAAGGGCTGCTCCTTCCTGCGGATCGGTACCTGCCCCAAGCTCATCTAGCAATAAGAGCGAGTGCTGATTAACCTTGCCAAGAATATCTACGATATTGGTCATGTGGCTCGAGAAGGTAGACAAGCTTTGCTCGATAGACTGCTCATCCCCAATATCTGCGAAGATTTCTTCGAAAATACCAACACGGCTCCCCTTATCAGCTAAAATGGGCAAGCCTGACTGGGCCATGAGTTGGGTCAAGCCCAAGGTTTTGAGCATGATGGTCTTCCCACCAGTATTGGGACCTGTAATGACAATAGCCGTTAATTCCTTACCAAAGTGTATATCGTTCGCGACAGCATTTTTGACCAAAGGATGGCGAACATGAAGAAGCTGAATCTCTTGGTTCTCTGAAAGTTGAGGAACGACTGCTTGTCTTTCTTGAATAAAGCGAACCTTAGCACGAATCAGGTCTAGATGGCCGATAATCCATGCGTCATTAGCAATCTCTGCCGCATGAGGGCGGACGCGTTCCGAGAGCTCCTGTAGGATGCGAATCATCTCATAGCGTTCGTCAGCTCGCAGACTAGCGATTTCTTCGCTCAGCTTGACCACCTCACGTGGCTCGATATAAACCGTATTACCACTAGCAGAGATGTCATGGACAACACCTGCAATCTTATTACGATAGGTGTTCTTGACTGGTAAGACTTGACGGCCATTTCTACTAGCGATAATCCCTTCCGACAACATCTGCGCTTTTTGCTTGAGCAAGTCTTGCAAGACATCTCGGACCTGACTCTCGCTATCATGGATTTTCCGACGGATACGTGCTAGTTCTTCGCTGGCAAAATTCTCGATAAATCCTGCATCATTTAGGGCTTGGAGACTCCCTTGCAAGTGTGGAAAATCATGTAGTTTTTCAAACCATCTCGCCAACTGCTCCAAGCGTACGTTTTCTAGATTGGTATAAAAGCCTTGCAACTCTCTGCTAGCCAGCAAGACCCGTTTGAGGAGCAGGAACTCCTCGATATTGAGGTCTGCTCCCATCTCCAGACGCTTACAAACCGCTGATATCTCACGCGTCGCTAGGATGGTAAAGTGAGGTTGCTCCACAAAAAGGGCTTGCATTTCCTCCATCTCTGTAAAGGCTTGTTTGATCTTATCCACCTTGGCAGTTGGAACCAAGCCTTTTAGCTCCTCTAGACCTTGTTCTGTCAAGAGATGCGGTTCAAACAAGGCTTTGATTTTATTAAATTCTAAGGTTTCTAGTATTTTTGTATTCATATTTTTTCCTTATATGCTGGTTTACAAGATTATAGCAACTAGAGGTTTTGACCTAGTCCTCCAATCTGTAAACAAAGGGCTAGGAAAAATCCCGCCCTTTTTATCCGATTAAATTTGTCACCCAGAGTTGTTTGATAAGGTTTGTCGTAAAAGGGACACTTTGGATGATGTGTTTGGCTACTATACTTTTTTCGAGTGAATTTTGAATGACTGCCAGAGGCACCGTTGCAAGAATGGTCAGAGCCATTTGCAAGACGAATAAGGTTACCAATAGCGACAAAACGCCTGAACCGATACGCAACCATTTGACATCTAGCTTTTTAGTTGGAATCAAGTGCAGGAACAAACCGATAAAACGTCCGATAGTGTAGCAAATCCCAAAAACTAGAAGATAGGCTAGACCCGCATAAAAGACCTTGTCTAGATGAAACAGCTGGTCTGAAGGGAAGAAAAAGGTTCCCTGTCCTTCCTGAGGATTGGCATAAGGGACAAGTAAGTGGAAGTGATCTCCCAATGATTTATAAAACTGTCCCGCAACAAAGGCTGAAATCACTGCCACGAGGAAATAATAAACTTGCAGGACCAGGCCTCTACGGTAGCCGATGTAAAAGCCCCAAGCCAGAACCAATAAGAGTAGGATTGAAATCATAAGGAGTCCTCAATCTTGCTCTGTTCTTGTTTGACAGCAATTAACTTGTGGCGAAGTTCTAACAACTCTTGCTCCTTGTCATCAAATTCAATCTCACGGTTGAGCTGTGTAGACAGACAGTTGACCGCCAAAAGAAGCGCAATGGTCTCATCATCCGCCCCAGGCATTTGTTCTTTAATTGCTTGGTATTTTTCAGTCGCAACCTTGGCAATTTCCTCCATAAAGAGGTTGTCATGCTCGGTTGTCAAGGTTAATGTCTTTTTCCCGAATGTAAACTTATATCGATTTAGATTTGCCATAAAATTCACCTCACGATATTATACCAAATTTCGCTAATTTTGTCAGTTTTTACCAATTCTCCTGCTTTTGTGGTACAATAGAGACTATGGCAAGTATCACACTCACACCAAGTGAACAGGAAATTCAGAGCTTTTTAAGTCAGTATCAGAAGGCTCTCAGTCCTAGTAAAAATCCCTATATCCGCTATTTTTTGCGCTTTCCTCAGGCAACGGTTTCCATCTATACTTCTGGAAAAGTCCTCCTGCAGGGCGAAGCTGCTGGGCAATACGCCAGTTTCTTTGGCTATCAAGTTCAACAAGAAAACAGTGGACAAGATTTTTCTATGATTGGGACTGATGAGGTGGGAAATGGTTCCTACTTTGGTGGGTTGGCTGTCGTGGCTTCCTTCGTGACACCTGACCAGCACGACTTCTTGCGAAAACTCGGTGTGGGGGATTCTAAGACTCTGACAGACCAAAAGATTCGTCAGATTGCCCCTCTCCTTAAAGAAAAGGTCCAGCACCAAGCGCTCCTCCTTTCACCGAGTAAGTACAACGAAGTTATCGGAGAGCGTTACAATGCTGTTTCTGTAAAAGTTGCCCTTCACAATCAGGCTATCTTTCTCCTGCTTCAAAAAGGAGTCCAGCCAGAAAAAATCGTGATTGACGCTTTTACAAGTCCTAAAAACTATGACAAGTACTTGGCGCAAGAAGCCAATCATTTTCCAAACAAGATCACTTTGGAAGAAAAAGCTGAGGGCAAATACCTAGCTGTTGCAGTTAGCTCTATCATCGCGCGGGATCTCTTCCTCGAAAACTTGGAAAATCTAGGACGAGAACTGGGCTATCAACTGCCAAGTGGCGCTGGGACTGCATCAGATAAGGTTGCTAGCAAAATCCTTCAGGCCTATGGCATGAAGGGACTTCATTTCTGTGCCAAACTGCATTTTAAAAACACTGAAAAAGCCAAAACACTTCTAGAAAGGTAAATTATGAATTCATTTAAAACATTTCTAAAAGAATGGGGAGTTTTCTTCCTGATTATCGCACTGGTCGGTCTTAGCCGTATCTTTCTTTGGAGCAATGTCCGTGTAGAAGGACACTCGATGGACCCTACCCTAGCTGACGGAGAAGTTCTCTTCGTTGTTAAACACCTCCCAATTGACCGCTTCGACATTGTGGTTGCGCATGAGGAAGAAGGAAATAAAGACATTGTCAAAAGAGTCATCGGTTTGCCCGGAGATACCATCCGCTACGAAAATGACAAACTCTTTATCAACGATAAAGAAACGGATGAACCCTACCTAGCTGAATACCTCAACTTGTTCAAAACAGAAAAGTTGCAAAATACCTATACTGGCAAAGGATTTGAAGGCAATAAGGGAGTCTACTTTAGAGAACTTGCTCAAAAAGCACAAGCCTTTACGGTCGATGTCAATTCCAACACTAGCTTCAGCTTTACTGTCCCTCAAGGCGAGTACCTTCTCCTTGGTGACGATCGTCTCGTCTCTAGCGACAGCCGCCATGTCGGCACCTTCAAGGCCAGCGATATCAAAGGCGAAGCAAAATTCCGTTTCTGGCCACTCAACCGTATCGGAACTTTTTAAGATAAGGAAGAGGCCGAGAATGCTAAGTCTCAGTCTCTTTTTCTATTGTGAGAATAAACCTTTTAGTCATCTAATTTTTTCAAAGTTGCTAAGAGACCAATTCTCATGAACTTATGTAAAGGAAACCTATGGAAGTATTTTTTTCAGGCACTATTGAACGTATTATTTTTGAAAATGTCAGCAATTTCTATCGCATCCTCCTCCTAGATATCGAAGATACCAATGCGGAGGGCTTTGACGATTTTGAAATCATCGTTACAGGAACCATGGCGGACGTGATAGAGGGCGAAGACTATACTTTTTGGGGGCAAATCGTTCAGCACTCCAAGTATGGAGAACAGCTACAGATCAGTCGTTATGAGCGAGCCAAACCAACTAGTAAGGGGCTAGTCAAGTACTTTTCTAGCAGTCATTTCAAGGGGATTGGTCTCAAAACGGCCCAAAAAATCGTGGATAGCTATGGTGACAATACCATTGACGAAATTCTGGAACATCCTGAAAAGCTAGAAGGTATCTCAGGACTCTCTGCCAAAAACCGTGAGGCTTTTGTTTCCACTCTTCGTCTTAACTACGGAACCGAGATGGTCTTAGCTAAACTAGCTAACTACGGCATTCCAAATAAACTGGCCTTTCAGATTCAAGACTTTTACAAGGAAGAAACCCTTGATGTGGTTGAAAATTATCCCTACCAACTAGTTGAGGATATCAAGGGTTTGGGCTTTACCATTGCTGACCAATTGGCTGCAGAACTAGGTATCGAAAGTCAAGCTCCTGAACGCTTCCGTGCTGGCCTTGTTCACAGTCTCTTTCAAGATTGTATGGATACAGGCGATACCTATATGGAAGCCCGAGATTTGCTGGAACAAACTCTGACTCTCCTCGAATCTTCCCGTCCCGTGGAACTGGATCCCAGCCAAGTAGCTCAGGAATTAGCTCATCTGATTGAAGAAGACAAGGTTCAGCAGATTGATACCAAAATCTTTGATAACAGCCTCTGTTTCGCCGAAGAAGGCATTCGCAGTCACTTGGTTCGTATCCTTGAAAAAGGAAAACAGAAAAGTCAGGATCTAGAAACCATTCAAAAGCATATCGCTAGTGTTGAGGAAGAGCTGGGCATCCAATACGATAGCATTCAAAAACAGGCTATTTGTGACGCCATCCAGAACAAGGTCTTTATCCTAACAGGCGGACCTGGTACTGGTAAGACGACTGTTATAAATGGGATTATAGCTGTTTATGCCCTCTTAGAAGGACTCGATCTCAAGAAAAAGAGCAACTTACCTATTCTTCTCGCTGCACCAACTGGTCGAGCAGCTCGGCGCATGAATGAACTGACAGGTTTACCTAGCGCTACCATCCACCGCCATTTGGGAATGACGGGTGATGATGATACCAGCCATCTGGAAGATTATCTGGATGCCGATTTTATCATTGTAGATGAGTTTTCTATGGTGGATACTTGGCTAGCCAACCAACTCTTCTCCAACATCTCTTCAAACAGTAAAATCCTCATCGTGGGTGATAGCGACCAGCTACCTTCTGTCAGCCCTGGACAAGTCTTGGCTGACCTGCTCCAGATACCCCTGATTCCTCAAACTCGCTTGGAACGGATTTATCGTCAGAGCGAGGAATCAACTATCGTCACCTTGGCAAGTCAGATTCGACAAGGCATCTTGCCAGCTGACTTTACCCAGAAAAAGGCAGACCGTTCCTACTTTGAAATCGCTAGTGGCCATATCCCAGCTACCATTGAGAAAATCCTCGGTGCTGCCCTCAGAAGTGGTATCCCGGCTCGCGATATTCAGGTGCTAGCGCCTATGTACCGAGGAACTGCTGGCATTGACGCCATCAACAAACTCATGCAAGACCTGCTCAATCCTCTGCAAAAAGGACAAGTGAGCTTTGAAGCAACTCAGTGTCACTATCGAACAGGGGACAAGGTCATTCACCTAGTCAACGACGCCGAAGTCAATGTCTTTAATGGAGACCTAGGTTACATCACAGATTTGATTCCTGGAAAATACACCGAGTCCAAACAAGATGAGATTGTCATTGATTTCGATGGCAATGAGGTCATCTATCCTCGAAACGAATGGTACAAGATTCGTCTAGCCTATGCCATGAGTATCCATAAGTCGCAGGGAAGTGAGTTTCCCGTTGTCATCCTTCCCATCACCAGTTCCAGCAAGCGCATGCTGGAACGCAATCTCATCTATACAGCTATTACACGGGCCAAGAGCAAACTCATCCTTCTTGGTGAATTACAGGCCTTTGACTATGCAGTCAAGCATATCGGGACTGCCCGTAAGACCTATCTGATTGAGCGCTTCAAGGATCTGGTTGAAGTAGCTGACCAAACCAGCCCAGCCCCTAGCGAAACAACAAATCAAGAGGATTCTCCTCTATCCTACATCCTCACCGAGGAAAACTGGTCTAGCATCCCAGCCATGATTGGGATTACAGATGCAGACCTCAAAGAGATTTTTGGAAAATAGTGTAGCAGAAAGCCCACCTAGTCAGGTGGGCTTTTTCTCTTTTAAGATTATTTTACTGTTGCAGTGCTTGTAATCAATTCAACAGCTTTTTTAATAGTGATATCGTGTTTCAACATGTCAGCTGAAAGCAAGTTTTGAACTTGTGCCACTTCCATGTTGTAGTCTGCAGCCAATTGCTCGATTTCTTTTTGGATTTCTTCTTCTGAAGCGTCAAATCCTTCAGCTTTGGCAACTGCTTCGATAACAAGGTTAGTCTTCGTACGTGACTCAGCTTCTCCCTCGTATTGTTTGTGAAGATCTTCTTGAGTAGTTCCTGTGATTTGGAAGTACATGTCAGGGTTGATCCCTTGACGTTGTAAGTTTCCAAGGAATTCATTTACTGAACGGTGAACTTCTTCGTGGATCATTTCTTCTGGAAGTTCTACGATTTCAGCGTTTTCTACAGCTTTATCGATTGCTGCACCTTCTACTGCATCTTTGTATGCTTCTTCTTTCGCAGCAGTCAATTCTTTGCGGTATTTTTCTTTCAATTCAGCAAGTGTTTCAACTTCTTCGTCAATGTCTTTTGCAAGTTCATCATCAAGAGCTGGAACTTCTTTAGCTTTAACTTCGTGGATAGTTGTTACGAATTTAGCTTCTTTACCTGCAAGGTCTTCTGCTTGGTAGTCTTCTGGGAATGTTACGATAACATCAACAGTTTCGCCAGCTGAGTGTCCAACCAATTGGTCTTCAAAACCAGGGATGAATTGACCTGATCCAAGTCCAAGTGAGAAGTTTTCACCTTTTCCACCGTCAAATTCAACACCGTCGATAGAACCAACGAAGTCGATGACAACAGTGTCGCCATTTTCAGCAGCGCCTTCTTTGATAACCAATTCAGCCAAGTTGTTGCGTTCGCGTTCGATACGTTCTTCAACGTCAGCATCTGTAACTTCTTTTTCTACATCTACTGATACTTCAAGGTTTTTGTAGTCGCCCAATTTTACTTCAGGTTTTGTCACGACTTCAGCAGTGATAACCCAGTCTTGACCTTTTTCCATTGAAGTTACGTCAATTTTTGGTTGCGCAACCACTTCAAGACCAGCTTCTTTTACTGCAGCTTCATAAGCGTTTGGCAAAAGTGCGTTCATTGCATCTTGATAAAGAGCTTCTTCACCAAATTTTTGGTCGAAGATAGGGCGTGGAAGGTGACCTTTACGGAAACCAGGAACGTTAAGAGTTTTCTTTACTGAGTTAAATACACGGTCCAATTCTGGTTTGATTTGGTCTTGAGAGATAGTGAAAGTCAAGACTCCACGGTTTGTTTCTTTGTTTTCAAATGATACAGACATTCTGTCATTTCTCCTTAAAATTTTTTAAATACAGTCTATTATAGCATAAACTACGGTTAATTTTCAAGTAATGAATGCGCTTTTCAATGACTCTAGAGGTACTTACTGGCTTCTCTGATACTAAGTTCAGACATTCTCTTCTTATTTTTTTCAATAAAACGTGCTACCCATTCGGGATTGGTTTTAGAGTAGTCTCTTAGAGCCCAGCCAATGGCTTTGTTGATAAAAAATTCTGTCTGGTCCAGATTATTGAGCAGGATCTTTTCCATTAGTTGAACATCCGTTTTCTCTTTTCTTAATAGCTGGTGATCAATAGCAACTCGTCTCAGCCAGATATTATCTGATAAACTCCATTGGAGAATTCTTTCTTCAAGTTCTGGCTTGTCATATACCAAACTTCCTACTACTCGATCCAGAATATCCACCGTGTCCCACCATGACTTGGTCACGACCAGACGCTCAATCTTAGGCAAATCGTTCTCCGTCAAATAAGACTGCATAGCTTTCAAATAGTTGGCAACCACATACTGGTATTCTCTAGGTTCCTGCCCCCAGCAAGTCTCTACAAAATCCCAATCGATGACCTTTGTTTTTTTCGCACTTGGAAAATACTTTTTATAGAGTGCATTTCTTTCAGGAGCTGCAATGCCTAGAAAGGAAAACTGATGGCGCATATAGGCTTCCATGGGGCCTGCTTTATGCGGATCTTTTGCCGCTTCTAGCTCCACAAGTAAATCTGCAAGACTCATCTAAAAATCCTCCTGCCCCACCAAGTGGTGCTGAAAGGCATAGACCGCCGCCTGGGTGCGATCGCTGACCTCAAGCTTGGCTAGGATGTTGGATACATGGGTCTTGACTGTCTTGAGAGAGATGAAGAGTTCGTCTGCGATGCGCTGATTTTCATAGCCCTTGGCGATGAGTTGAAGCACGTCTCGCTCACGCGCAGTCAGTTCTTCATGAAGCTCTATATGATTGCGGTGGTATTCGACCTTCTTGCTGACCTCTTGCTCAATGGCCAACTCGCCCGCTGCCACCTTACGAACTGCATGGAGCAGTTCGTCTGCACTAGAAGTCTTGAGCATATAACCTTTGGCACCAGCATTCAAAACTGGCATGATTTTTTCATTGTCCAAGTAAGAGGTCACAATCAAAATCTTGGCTTCGGGCCATTCTTTGAGGATGGACAAGGTTGCATCAATCCCATTCATCTCAGGCATGACAATATCCATGACAATGACATCTGGACGGAGTTCCAAGGCCAAGTCAATACCTTGAGCCCCATTGGCCGCCTCGCCCACAACTTCTACATCGTCTTGAAGGTCAAAATAGCTTTTCAAGCCCAATCGGACCATTTCATGGTCATCTACCAGTAAAATTTTCATCTCTACTCCTTTATGATTCCTTGTCTAGCAGGGGAATACGGATATCAACCGCCAGCCCTTGCTTTGGAGCTGTCAAGAGTTGAACCGTTCCTGCCATATCTTCGACCCGCTCCTTGATGTTTCGCAGTCCATAACTCAAGTCATCTAAACTCCCCAACTGAAAACCAATTCCATTGTCCACCACCTTCAGTTGCAATTCTACATCTGTCTGATAGAGATAGACATCTAGACAAGATGCTTGGGCATGGCGGAGGGTATTGCTAATCAACTCCTGTAATATACGGAAGATATGCTCTTCGATTTTCTTAGGCAATTTAGACACATTTTGCTTGAGACTGACCTCGAGATCACTCTTGTCCTCAAGCTCTTTTAAGAGGATTTGAATCCCCTCAACCAAACTCTTCTCTTCCAACTCTACAGGTCGCAAATGTAGGAGCAAGACTCGCAAATCTTTCTGGGCTGTTTCAAGGATGGCTGCGACACTTTGCAACTGGGTCTGCATCTTTTCTCTATCCAGCTTCAAAGCCTGCTGACTGACACCTGATAAAATCATATGGGCCGCAAACAACTCCTGACTAACCGTATCATGTAAGTCACGTGCTATCCGCTTCCGTTCTTTCTCGATGATTGTTTCTTCCCTGACTAGGCCTTGATTTTCAGCCTTTTGAACAGCCTCTGTCAAGAGGTTGAGCTTGCCAGACAAGGATTGGAAACTGGCTTCCAAATCTGGATCTGCAAAGGGAATCACCTCTTTCCCTGCTAGCAGTCGCTTGAGATTGACTTGCATTTTTCTGCGAGAGACTTCTTCTATCACGCGCCAAAAAAGGACAAAAAAGAAGGTCATAGAAAGGCTAAAGACCAAGATCAAGAAGATGAGTTTCTCTGTTTTCTCGATATCCTGTAGCAAATAGGACCAATCAAGATTAAGAATATCAAGTAGACTATTGGTCAAAAAGAGGATAAAAAGGAGAGCAGTCAGCCCGATTAATAGATAGGATTGCTTTTTCATCCTCTGACCACCTCCACATCTCCAATCATACTGGTTAGGAAAATTTTGACGCTCTTGTTACTCTTGAGGTAGTCTCTGGTTTCCTGATGATAGTGTTCATTACGAAGGGCTCGCTTGGGTTGATGGAGGAAAGTTAAATCTCCATAGAGGCAGTTGACACTGAGACTAATTTCCACATCTACAGGTACGATAATCCTAGTCGTTCCGACCATTTTTCTAAGGATAATGACATTGTCATGATTGGTTAAGATAACTCTTTCTAAATGAATGGTGTCCTTGCCCATGAGGCGAAAGAGGTTGATATCATCAAACTGGCAGGTCTGGTGACTAGAGAAATGATGGAGATTGCCAAACCAAGGATTGCGTTCATTTTTAACCGTCACCACCTCTTCAAAGACCAAATCCGTCTCCTCTCTTTCTTGATTCATCATTGGATAGAGAAGAAAGAGACTGTAGATCACCGCTACAAAGATGGCTAGAATCACAAAGGGATTGAGCATGACGATGAAAAAGAAAAGAATAGTCGCTACAAGGAGGAAGACATTGTTGCCCTCCTTACCTGTATAATAGCGGAGCAAGAGCAAAAAGAGGAATAGAATCAGCAGAAAACGCGAAAAATGCTCTGATACCATCAAAATCAGAGCTCCCGTCAATAGACAGGCTTCAATAAATAAAAAGATTTGAAATTTTTTCATAGCTGCATCCTCTCCCTTCTATTTTATCACAATTCAAAAAAGTCACCTCGGTCTGAGGATGGAAAAAGGCGATAGGACAGAAATTGCTCTTAGAAGCTAGGTTTCATCAACTCACCACAGTTGACAAAAGGCTACAAAAAAGGGCGGGATTCTTGTCCCGACCTCTTTATTTCTGATCTTTAGCTTCTTTAAGTTTGCCATAAAGAATGTAGTCAACTTTTTGCAGATCCGCTATGGTGGCACAATTAAGAGCACACATGATTAAACGCAGGTCTTCTTTCCAGCCTTGGATGATGCTAATCACTTCCTCGACCGAGTAGGTTTCAACCATCTCAAGAACGGTTCGTGACAATCCCACAGCCTTAGCTCCAAAGACCAGGCACTTAATCATATCAAGCGGGTTCCGAACGCCTCCGCTGACCAAGAGTTCGACCTTGTCTTTCCAGCCTTGGGCATTGAGAAGGGCTTGCATGGTGGATTGTCCCCATTGATTGAGGTAATCACGCTGACCACTGCGACGGTTTTCGATATAGGCAAAGCTGGTACCACCACGACCTGATAGGTCAAAGGTTCGAACACCCAGTTCATAGGCTCTCTCGATGGTCTTGGCATCCATGCCAAAACCGACTTCCTTGAGAATTATAGGAACAGGGATTTGCTTGCTATAGTCTGCTAGATGCGATTGCCAGCTTCTAAACTTCCTTTCTCCCTCAGGCATGAGTAATTCCTGCATGACATTGACATGCACTTGCAGGAGGAGAGGATTCATCTCTTCTACAGTCTGAAGTCCTAACTCAAAAGGCTTGTCCAAGCCAATATTGGTTCCAAGGAGGAGCTTTGGATGACTAGATTTGACAGAAAAAGAGTCATCTGTTGGATCCTTGAGGGCTGCACTATAAGAACCCGTCACAAACAAAATCCCACAGGCTTCTGCCACCTGAGCCAGCTTTTGATTGATTTCTCTCCCCTTTTCGCTCCCACCTGTCATGGCATTGATATAAAAAGGAAAGTCCCATTTTCGACCAGCAAACTCAGTAGACAAATCAATCTCATCCAGGTCATAAAGAGGCAGGGAAGAATGAATCAACTCTACCTCATCAAAGCTATTATAGGAACTTTTTTGCTCAAGGGCATAGCGGATGTGCTCGTCCTTACGATTTGTCGTCATGTCCAATCCTTTCTTGGTATAAGAGCCCAATCCCCAGATCGGCCCAACGATTTTTTAAGGTTTCAGTTGATTGCGCATCAAAACTCAAGGCAATCCCACAGTCACCACCACCTGCACCGCTGCTCTTAGCAACAGCCAGCAAATCTTGACTGGCTTCTTTCAACCGTCTCAGCGAAGGGGTGTATATATCTGCACTCAAGCCTTCTAAAAGCTGGCTGGCTGTTTCCACCTGCTCGATGATGTTTTCTGCATTCCCCTGCTCCAAGGATTCTACCAAAGTAACCACTGTTGCTTTTGAGGAAGTTAAAAAGTTCTGGTCTATGTTTTGCTTGATTTGCTGAATCATGTTACTCGATACAGCCACTTCCTTGGTCCATCCCACTAGAAAATCACATTCTAGGGCTGGTTTCACTTGTGAGATCGAAAAGCCCCAATCACGCTCCAAAACTGTCGCCAAGTTTTCTTCTTCCAACCAAGCAGCCACCTTCTGGCGATCAAAAGACTGGTAGAGAATCAAATCCTCCGCCACGATACAGGCAAGGTCTCCCATAGAACCATTATCTCCTCGCTTGAGCAAGACCGAACTAGCCAACTTGAACAAGAGATCCTGATCAATCGAAAGATTATACAGAGCCAGCAGGGCCTTTATCACCAAGACAACGACGCTACCACTAGAACCTAGACCAAACTTTTTGCCTTCCCGTTCCATTTTTCCACGAATTTCCAGGGAAAAAGGTCGCAAAGTCTGACCACGAACAGCAAGGAAGTCTCCCACCAAAGCAATCGTTTCCTGAATCAAGCCGTAGTCAGGATTTGGCGTCAAGTCCACTGCGAAATCAAACATGTCTGAGTAGATACGATAGTTCTCAGAAAACACAATCTCAGCCTTCATATAGATGGGGATGGCCTTTATCAAGGCTAACTGTCCTGGCTCTAAAATAGCATATTCACCTGCCCAATAGAGTTTTCCGCACGTTTTAACAGCAATCATCTTGACTCAAATCCTTTGTTTTTGACACAATCAAGCGGTAACGTTGACCGAAAATTTCTGATAAATGCTCCAAGTCTTTCTCCTGACAGAGAACCTTGACATTGGGACCGGCATCCATGGTAAAGTAGCAGGCTTCCCCTTGCTCACGAAGCTGGCGGACAAAGTCCATCGCTTCATAAGTCGCATCTGTTAGATAAGAAAAGGCTGGACTAGCAGTTTTTGTCGTAGCGTGCATGGCTAGGGCATTTTTCTCCGTTAGTTCCCCAACCTTGGCAAAATCATTCTCTTTGAGATAAACCAGCATCTCCTGATAATCCTTCTCAGACTGGCGCACCCAGTCGTCAAAAGTCATCGAGGTTTCCACACAGAGTTTCATCCCATCACGGCTAGAAATTGGTTTTTTCTTATCCTCTAGCACCAACATAATCATAGCTAGTCTCAAGTCTGTCTCTACAGGGTAAATTTCCCCGCTATCCTTGTCCCAGGCACCCAGTGGTCCATAAAAACTGCGAGAGGAAGAACCCGAGGCAAACTTAGCCTCCTGAGCCAACTGACTTCTATCCAATCCTAGCTGGAAATACGCATTGCAAGCCTTGACCAAGGCGGATAGACCACTAGAACTGGATGACAAGCCCGCTGCTGTAGGCATATTGTTTTGAGTATCGATACGGACAAATCCCTCACCTTCTGGACGGTAACGGTCGATGATTTTGCTCATCTTGGCATGTTCCGCCTCATTTTGGAGCTGACCATTGATATAAAAGGCATCCGCCGTCGCATGGGCTGGTAGAGGCGACAAGGTCGTTTCCGTATACATATTTTCCAAAGTCAGAGAGATACTGCTAGTAGCAGGAACCATCTCTTTTTCTTTTTTCTTTCCCCAGTATTTGATAATAGCAATATTTGCGTAGGAACGTACTGTTACAGGCTTTCGATCCATGTCTGAACAGCTCCTTTCTCTTCTAATCGTTTTGCTAGTTCTTCTGCTTGATCCAGATTGGCTGCCAAGGCTATGATACAGCCTCCTAGCCCACCACCACTCATCTTGGCACCTAGAGCACCATGGCTCAGAGCTGTTTCAACGAGGGAGTCTGCCTCAGGGCTACTAACACCAATTTCTTTTAAATGTAAATGTGCCTGACTGAATATTTGTCCCAGTTTTTCAGCATCTTTTTGTCTAATCGCATCTTCTGCCTGCTGGGTCAATTCACCCAAGGCATGCAAAAACGGTAGGGCATCCTTCCCCTTGCTTTGAACCACTTGGATGGCTTCACGAGTGTGACCATACACGCCTGTATCTGCAATGACCAAATAGGCAGATAGGTTCATCTCAAGTTCTGTAAAACCAACATTCTTGATAAAGCGAATAGGCTGGTCGCTGAGACAGGTCTTAGCATCCAAACCGCTTGGATTCATATGGGCAATCATCTCAGCCCGATTGACCAAGATTTCTAGTACATCATGAGGCAGATCGGCTTGATAGTAGTCAAAAACCGCACGAATGGCCGCTATGCTGATAGCCGCAGACGAACCCATCCCTCGTTTTTCAGGGATAGCCGAGTCAATCACACAGCGAATGCAAGCATCCTTGATATTTAGATGCTCAAGCGAGGCATACACCGCCATAGACAAGGTATCCTCCTCATAAAGACGCCATGGACTTTCAGCAGGAACCACCTTACAAGTCACCTCCACCTCCAAAAGAGGCAGGGAAATGGCAGGATAACCGTAAACAACAGCGTGCTCTCCTATTAAAATAATCTTACTATGTGCCTGACCGACACCAACTTTTTTTGTCATGTTTTCCTTTAACCAGACGAAAAGACCGTCTCACTTTTCATACAGTAGTATTTCTCCTATCTATTTTATTATATTTTCACAAAAAAAGCGATTGTTTCCTTCACAATCGCCTCTTTCATTATTGAACCCATTCGCCATTATAGTTGACAAAATAGCCTTCTACGGTCGTATTCACTGCTAAAGCACCTGAGCTATAAGCATAGTACCATTTACCATTGACCTGGAACCAGCCTGTCTTCATATCCCCATTACTTGCATGGAGGTAATACCAAGTCGAACCATCTTTCACCCAGCCAGTTGCCATGGCTCCTGATGAACGGAGATAGTACCACTTGTTACCGACATAAGCCCAGCCTGTTTTCATATCACCATTTGGCTCGTCTAAATAATACCAAGTGGAGCCCTCCTGATACCAACCAGTTGCCATGGCTCCTGATGAACGGAGGTAGTACCACTTGTTGCCAAGTTGTTTCCAACCAGTTTGCATAATGCCAGTTTCTGGGTCTAGGTAGTACCATGGAGCAGGTTTGCTTCTATCAATGCCAAAAGTAACATGGAAATCTTGAGTCCAACCCTTAGCAACTTCACCAATTGGTAGTGGATTGTAAGAATCATCGCCAGAAATTCCTAGCTTATTTAAATAATACCAATTACCGTCTTCATAAGTCCAACCTGTCTTTACAGCATAATTATTATCAAAATAATAAGTTCTCTTTTCAGGAGATGGAGGA
Organism: Streptococcus oralis; assembly: GCF_001075675.1. GTDB lineage: Bacteria > Bacillota > Bacilli > Lactobacillales > Streptococcaceae > Streptococcus > Streptococcus oralis_V. Next base: position 11,424 of record NZ_JUNW01000007.1, on the reverse strand, counting down.
TATTGTTCACCATATACTTTTCCTGTATTTTCAGACGTTTTTGCCTCTAGTACTTGTTTATCTGTTTGTTCTAGCAAAGCACCATCTTGTCCAAAATAGTACCACTTCTGTTGAAGGCCAATTTCTAAGACTGGACGATTATTAAATAAATTATCACGATAACCTGTTCCATGAATTTCTACGTATTGCCAACCGACAACCATCTCTCCTCTATCACCAAAATAGTAAGTTTTACCGTCTATTTTATGCCAATAGATTGCTTTATGATCATCTTTTACATAATATTTTCTATTATCCTTATCAACAAATTGGCCACCTGTTGTATCCGCAAATACAGTATTAGTAGCTAGCAAACCAAAGAAAAATGTTGCTAGTGCGACTTGCATCATTTTTTTCAAAAGCTTCATTTGTATCTCCTCCAAGATTAAATCCACTCACCAGATGAAGCAAAGTTATAAACTTTACCATCGATAGTTTGGCTACCTGTAACCATTGCTCCAGAGGAATTGAGATAATACCAGTTTCCATTTACTTTTGTCCAACCTGTCTTCATATCTCCATTACTTGCATTTAGGTAGTACCAAGTTGAACCTTCCTGATACCAGCCGGTCGCCATAGATCCTGATGAACGGAGATAGTACCACTTGTTTCCAACATAAGTCCAACCTGTCTTCATATCACCATTTTCAGCATCTAGATAATACCAAGTTGAGCCTTCCTGATACCAGCCAGTCGCCATAGATCCTGATGAACGGAGGTAGTACCACTTATTGCCAAGATATTTCCAACCTGTTTGCATAATCCCAGTTGTTGGATCCAAGTAGTACCATGGAGCCGCTTTTAGCTTCTCTTCATCATAGGTTAGAGGATAAGCCTTGATCCAACCACGTGCTATCTCCCCAACAGTCAATCTGTTGATGCGAGAATCAAAGCCACCATCCTCCTGTAAATAATACCAATGCCCTTCGTCAGAAATCCAACCAGTTTTTAAAGTGTGATAGCTACGCTGATCTTCAAAATAATAGACTCGTTTCTCTGCTGGACTATCATATTGTTCCCCATGATGTTTGTTGGTATTTGTAGCAGTTTTTGCTTCTAAAACTTGCTTGCCAACAAATTCTTGTAGTACCCCATCTTGACCAAAGTAATACCATTTTGACATTGGCATATATTCTAATCTTAAACCATTTGGGTAAGGACCAATTGTAGTACCTTTATCTGGCATGGGAATATACTGCCATCCAACAACCATCTCACCTGATACATGATCAAAATAATAGGTCTTGCCATCAATCACTCGCCAGGCCTTTTCTTTGATGTCACCCTTCTTGTAGTAGGTTCTACCATTTTCTTGGACAAATTGCCAGCCTTCTGAATCAGCATCATCCGCCAATACGGTATTTGTCGCTAGCAAAGCAAAGAAAAAGACTGCTAGAGCAACTTGCAACATTTTTTTCAAAAATTTCATTAGATCTTCCTCCATAACTGATTGTAGCAAAGACCCGACTGTATGTCAATATATAGAAGCCCCTCAAAAAAAGCAGTTACACAACTGCAACTGCTTTTCTATTCTTGCATGGTGTACCCAACACCACGCACGGTTTTAATGTAGCTTTTTTGACCTTTTACATCAAGCTTGCTACGTAGATAACGGATATAAACATCCACGATATTGGTCTCTGTCGCACTTTCGTACTTCCAAACACTTTCCAGTAACTGATCACGAGTCAAGACTTTCTTGCTTCCCATGAGAGTAGCCAGAAGGTCATACTCACGACGCGTCAGAGCAATCATCTCCTCGCCACGATAAACGGTATGATGTTCTACATCCATACGTAGGTTGCGGTATGACGTTGGAACCTTCATCTGACTACAGTGTTGGTCAATGAAGTCCCGACCTCGGAAAATCGCTGAAATACGAGCTACTAGATTATCAATAATCACTGGCTTATAGATGTAAGAAACGGCGAAGCGCTGGATTGTCTCAATCTGGTCTTGCAATTCTTCGCGATGGTCCAAGACCATGATCACTGAGGCTGGTTTTGTCCGACTCAGCTTGTCTGCAAAATCCTGGGCCGTCATATCCCCCAGATGAGCATTCAGTAAAATCAAGTCATAGTCCGTCTGGAGAGCCATGGAGAGGGCTTTTTGCCCCTCCTCTACCAAGTCGACTCGGTATTGCTCTTTTTGGAGTTCCAGACTGAGAAAATGAGCTAGATTTCGTTCTTTCTCAAGTAATAAAATCCGTTTCCCCATGGCAGACCTACTTATTTTTCGTCATACCAAGAGTAGTGGAAGATTCCTTCTTTGTCTTTACGTTGGTAAGTGTGAGCACCAAAGTAGTCACGTTGCGCTTGGATCAAGTTGGCTGGAAGGTCAGCTGAACGGTAGCTATCAAAGTAAGTAATAGCTGCTGAGAAGGTTGGTACTGGTACACCAGCTTGAACAGCAAGAGCTACGATATCACGAACTGCTTGTTGGTACTTGGCCGTGACATCCAAGAAGTACTCATCCAAAAGAAGGTTAGCAAGGTCTGCATCACGGTTGTAAGCATCTGTAATCTTTTGCAAGAAGCGTGAACGGATGATACAGCCATCGCGCCAGATAGATGCGATATCTGCAAATGGCAAGTTCCAGTTGTTTTCTTTAGAAGCCACACGCAATTGGGCAAAACCTTGTGCGTAAGAAATGATTTTTGAGAAGTAAAGAGCTTGACGGATCTTTTCGATCAACTCAGCCTTGTCTCCTTCAAACTTGAAGGCAGCTGGTTTTGGAAGCACCTTGCTAGCATGTACACGCTCTTCTTTGTAAGTAGAGATGTAGCGAGCAAAAACTGACTCAGTGATAAGGGACAATGGTACACCAAGGTCAAGTGCTGATTGGCTAGTCCATTTACCAGTTCCCTTGTTACCTGCAGCGTCAAGGATATAGTCAACAATTGGTCCCTCTTGACCTTCATCGTCTTTGCGTCCAAGAATATCAGCTGTGATTTCAATCAAGTAGCTGTCCAATTCACCCTTGTTCCACTCAGTAAAGATTTCAGCCATTTCTTCTGCAGAAAGACCAAGCAAGTGTTGCATGAGGTCATAGCTTTCTGCGATCAATTGCATGTCACCATACTCGATACCGTTGTGAACCATTTTCACATAGTGACCAGCTCCATCAGGACCGATGTAAGTCACACATGGTTTTCCATCTTCTGGTGCTTTAGCTGAGATTTCTTCGAGAACATCCGCAACCAATTCGTAGGCTTCTTTTTGTCCACCAGGCATGATAGAAGGACCTTCAAGGGCACCTTTTTCACCACCAGAAACCCCAGTACCGATAAAGTTGATGCCAGAGTTTGCTAGTTCTTCATTACGACGGATGGTATCTTTGTAGAAAGTGTTTCCTCCGTCAATCAAGATATCACCCTTGTCAAGGTGGGGAAGAAGAGCTTGGATAGTTGCGTCTGTACCAGGTCCTGCTTGAACCATGAGCATGATACGACGAGGTTTTTCGATTGAGTTTACAAAGCTTTCCACGTCGTAGCTTGGCACAAAGTTCTTTTCAGGATGGCAAGCAATGACATCTTCTGTTTTTTCTTTACTACGGTTGTAAATGGCAACTGTATAACCACGAGATTCGATATTTAGGGCAAGGTTACGACCCATTACGGCCATACCAACGACACCAAAGTTAGCTTTTGTCATGTGACACTCCTCTTGTTTAATATGTTTTATTTTATCATTTTTACCTATGAAAGGAAAGAATTTTGTAACGGAGTCCTAGTAGTCCAAGTCATCCGCATGACCAGAACCATTCCCTACAAAGTAACCCGTCTTACAGTTGAGGGTGAAGAGATAGGTTCCATCTGGTTTATAGAGGTTGTAATAACCATTTCCATTTACGATATTGACACGTTCTAGGATATATTGATTTCCAGTGATATAGCCACGAGCACGTGATGTTGCTAGGACTTGTTCCAATACACCATCCGCAAACGTCCAAGCAGGGTTGTTGCTATCGTCTACAGCTGATTGGTTGTAGGGTACACGACTAGCACTTCTTTGAAGATTAACCCCATCGCCAGACAAACCACCATTTGTGTCTCTAGCTGGTGCCGTAGTGCTAGTTGAAGGTGTAGTGCTGCTCGCATTGCTTTCTGTAGCTGAACTTGAGCTTGCTTGACTCGTGCTAGAGCTCGAACTTGAGCTGGAAGCACTGGTTTGTTGACTCTTACCAAGACTAATGGCCTTATCCAAGAGTTTGTCTAGTTCTGTGTTCCCTGTCTTGATTTCTGTAAATTTAGCGTCTGCTTTGGCTTTCGCATTGGTATCCAAGACACCATCAGTGATTGCTGGGCTTTCAAAGAGGGCATTAACATCTTGAATGGCCTTGATTTGAGTTGCTAGGCTATCATATCTTGACTTAGCTAGTGTATAATCACGGCTACCTTCTAACTTATCTAGCAAAGTTTTCAGTTGGCTCAATTTATCAAACTGGCTATTTTTCAGAGCAGTCTTATTAGCATCTGTATAGAAAGTATCATAGAGATCATTGAAGTCTTTCAAAGCTGTTTGTGTCCCTTGATCATCCGAAGAGGCTGCTTGAGAAGACTGGATTTCTTGGTTTGAACGAGACACTTGACGGTAGACATAATATGTTCCAGCAAGCACAAGGATTGCAGCTACTACCGAAGCAATGATGATGACACCTTTCTTCTTAGAGCCTGTTTCAGGTTCTGTTTGAGCCGAACGTGATAGAGGTGTATAGGTCTCCTCTTCTTGTTCCTCATTTATTTCCTTGGGCTCTGTTTCTGTTAAAACGAGAGGCTCTATTTCAGCATTTTCTTCATCTTGAAGTGGGGGAACAAACTGAGTAGTCTCATCATTTTCTATCTCTTCAATAGATTCCTCAGCAACCATGTCTGAATTGTCTACCTGATCAGAAGGTTCACTTGATTCACGAACTTCTTGGATCATTTCCTCTAGGTTTTGAGTAGAAGCTAGCTCTTCTTTTTTAAACTGACGAGTTTCAAACTTGTCGGCTTCGATTTCTTCACGGTGCTGTTTGATGTATTTGTCTAAGATACTGTCCTCAGGCAATACTCCTGCTTCGACCTCTTCATTCTTACGAATGACTTGACCAACAGTCAAGTCTTTTGCTTCATCAAAGTCGAATTGTGGTTCTTGATGTCCTTTTTTATGACGATCACGTCTTTTCTTACTCATGAGTTCACCTTTCTATTTTACCTCTTGGCGTTTGACACGCTGACCAAAGTATTGATACAAATCCACTTTTAAGGTCCCGTTATAGAGTTTTCGTTTTTTGTCAGCTGGACTTCCGTACTTGCTTTCAAAAGCTTCGTCACTCGTCAGGATAAACTTACTCCACGTTTTCAGTGGTGCAAAGACTTGTCCCATCTCAGCATAGAGCTTGGTAACTCCTGCATCATCAGACAAACGTTCCCCATATGGTGGATTGGAAATGATAACGCCATTAATCTTGTCAGTGCGCAAGTCCTGTACCCGCATTTGCTTAAAGGTAATATCACCTGCGACACCTGCTGCTTGAGCATTTGCCTTGGCAATTTCCACCATGCGAGCATCTATATCACAGCCCATAATGTCCAGTTCCAGTTCACGATCAATTTTCTTAGCCGCCTCTGTGCGAACTTCCTGGATTAACCGATCGCTGACCCAGTTCCATTCCTCAAATGCAAAGGAACGTCGAAGTCCTGGCGCCATCTTTCTGGCAATCATAGCCGCCTCGATACAGAAAGTTCCTGACCCACAGGTCGGATCAATCAATGGCTTGTCTGGATACCAGTTAGAGAGTTGTAAAATGGCCGCTGCCATATTTTCCTTGATAGGAGCTCCACCCTTTTCCGTACGATAACCACGTTTAAAAAGGCTAGAACCTGTCGTGTCAATCATGACAGTTGCCACATCTTTCAGGATAGATACCTCAATCTTAAACTCGGGACCAGTTTCCATCAAGGGAACTCCTTCTGGACGGGCATAGTGTTTTTGTAATTTCTTCACAACAGCCTTCTTAGAGATAGCCTGAACACTGGGCTCATTGTGGAGTTTAGACTTCACACATTTTGCCTTTGATATCGGGAAACGTGCTCCTAACGGGAGATAGTTTTCCCAATCTAGAGCAAAAACACCTTGAAAAAGCTCTTCAAAAGTCTTAGCTGGAAAACTTCCGACTACAATCTTGATGCGATCCGCTGCACGAAGCCAAAGATTGGTCTCAATGATTGCCTTCACATCTCCTTGGAAGCGGACACGTCCATTTTCAACCTGGCAATCATAACCAAGGTCTCGCACCTCACGTCCAACGACAGCCTCAAGCCCCGCCGCAGCAGTTGCGATTAAATTAAATTGTTCTTTCATTTCTAGTCTTGCAAGACCTTTCTCTTGTTCACTTTAAAAAATGAGGTTGAGAAAGATTTCTCAGCCCCAACCTATATGCAATTTTCTATAAGCCATGTTTTGTTCCAGAAGTGACTAGGACCACTTCCTTCGATAATCATCTGTCTACCGCTAACAGCATAAATCTGCTAGCAGTCAGAGTACTACGTTCGTTTCCGTGCACTCCATGCCCCGACCAAAATTTGGGTTGCTAGCTTGAGGGGTTTACCGCGTTCCACTCTCTCTGTTTCCAGAAAGACTCCGTCACTGTGGCACTTTCAAGCCTATTCTGACCTATCCGAAGACTTAGCCATTTCGACTGCCGTAACGATTTCTCGTCCCTAGGCTTATGGATTCGCCTAGCACAAACACTACAGGCATCACAGCCTGTGCTAGCATGGACTTTCCTCATGAAAAGAGAACCTCTTCACGCGATTATCCAAAAATTGCACTCATTCCTTAGTCAATTATAAATCTTGGTTGTCTAAGATTTGCTTACCAAATACTTCTTTTTCGAGACGATTTAAGCGTTTCAAAATATCAAAGTTTGTCATTGAAGTAGAAGCTGTTACTTCAATAGAGTCTGGTTGAGTTGGAGCTACCTGTGGTTTATGAGATAATTCTTCCTTCAAATCAGCAATCTCTTGACGAAGGGATTTGACCAAAGCTGCGTAGGTTTCATAATCCTTAATCACATCGTCTAGGAATTCATCTACCTCTGCTTTGCTATATCCACGTACTTCACGTCCAAATTCTTGTTCAAAAATATCTTTCGCTGAAAATATAATACTTGCCATGTCTCTCTCCATTCTGGGTTACTAGTATTATTATATAAAAAAAGACAAGTAAAAATCAAGGTCAAAGGCTTACTTTTCAGAAAAATTTTCTACTATTTCATTCAAGTCCTCAAATGTTAATCTTCTTGTAACATAGTCCGCTTGATTTTTCATCATTTGGTAAAAATATCGTAACTTGGTTTCGTTTTCTTCGTCATAAAAAAGGTAGCAAGTATCTGTATTTTCCAGCAAAAATTTCTGATAATCGCGTAATTGTCCCTTGTGCTCATATTGTGGATAGGCGTATTTGACAAAATCAACTTGCTTGAACTCACTCAATTTCGCTTGATTTGCTTCATTCCAATTACTACCATGAGTTTCAAAATCAAAAATGGTCGCCAGCTGAAATCCATAGTCTGCTTTCATGTCTTTTGCCACCTGAAGCGCCCAGTACTCAAAGCCCAAAGTCCCTGTAAAGACAAGCCAAGTCACCCCATCCTCTGCTAGACGTTCCAAGTCTCTCCGAATAGCTGTTTTGATAATATCAACGCGAATATCCTTGTCATTAAAGAGACCAAGGTCGAAGGCTGAATAGCCTAAAATCAAGGCTGATGTCATTTTTAACCCTTTCTTTGTAAATTTATGATATAATAGAGTGATGTTATTGTACCAATAAGGAGAATTATGGTCAACTATCCACATAAAATTTCATCTCAAAAGAGACAAGCACCCCTGTCACAAACTAAAAATTTCGCAAATCGGGGAATGTCTTTTGAAAAGATGATCAATGCAACGAACGACTACTATTTGTCGCATGGGTTAGCTGTTATTCACAAGAAGCCGACTCCCATCCAAATCGTACGTGTCGACTATCCCCAACGAAGTCGTGCCAAGATCGTTGAAGCCTACTTTAGACAAGCCTCAACTACTGACTATTCAGGGGTTTATGATGGATACTACATCGACTTTGAAGCAAAGGAAACCAGGCAAAAACATGCGATACCGATGAAGAATTTTCATCTCCATCAGATCCAGCATATGGAACAAGTCCTTGCCCAGCAAGGAATCTGCTTTGTACTCCTTCACTTTTCTTCTCAGCAAGAAACCTACTTATTACCGGCTATTGACCTCATCCGTTTCTATCATCAAGATAAGGGACAGAAGTCAATGCCACTTGGATATATTCGAGAAAATGGATATAGGATTGAGCCTGGGGCCTTTCCTCAAATTCCCTACCTCGACATTATCAAAGAACATTTACTAGGTGGTAAAACAAGATGAACAAACAAACTTTTCTGCGAATAGCTAAGTATGTCAGTATCAGTCTCTTAACTGTATTTATCGCAGCTGTAATGCTTGGTGGAGGTCTCTTCCTCTACTATGTTAGCAAGGCTCCCGAACTTTCTGAAAGTAAACTAGTCGCTACAACGTCAAGTAAGATCTATGATAGCAATGACGAGCTTATCGCTGATCTTGGTTCGGAACGTCGGGTCAATGCCCAAGCAAACGAAATACCGACCGATTTGGTCAACGCTATTGTTTCGATTGAGGACCATCGCTTCTTTAATCACCGAGGAATTGACACGATCCGTATCCTAGGTGCTACCCTCCGAAACCTTCGTGGTAGTGGAGGTCTGCAAGGAGCTTCAACCTTGACGCAGCAGTTGATTAAGTTAACTTATTTTTCTACGTCAACTTCTGATCAAACCCTTTCTCGTAAGGCTCAGGAAGCTTGGTTAGCCGTTCAGCTAGAACAAAAAGCGACTAAACAAGAGATCTTGACCTACTACATCAACAAGGTTTACATGTCAAACGGTAACTACGGAATGCAGACAGCTGCCCAAAGTTACTATGGCAAGGATCTCAAAGATTTAAGTATTCCTCAATTGGCTCTCCTTGCTGGTATGCCTCAGGCTCCAAACCAGTATGATCCATACTCGCATCCAGAAGCTGCTCAAGAACGTCGTAATCTCGTCCTCTCTGAGATGAAGGGACAAGGTTACATTTCAGCTGAGCAATATGAAAAAGCGATTAATACTCCGATTACAGATGGACTTCAAAGTCTAAAATCGGCTAATAGTTATCCTCCATACATGGACAACTATCTCAAAGAGGTAATCGATCAAGTCGAACAAGAAACAGGCTATAACCTCTTAACGACTGGTATGGACGTCTATACCAACGTTGATCCTAAAGTTCAACAACATCTCTGGGATATCTACAATACCGACGAGTATGTCAACTATCCAGATGATGAAATGCAAGTAGCTTCAACGATTGTGGATGTGACAAACGGGAAAGTCATTGCTCAGTTAGGTTCTCGTCACCAATCAAGCAATGTTTCCTTCGGAATCAACCAAGCTGTTGAAACCAACCGTGACTGGGGTTCTACCATGAAGCCAATCACAGACTATGCTCCTGCCTTGGAGTATGACATCTACGACTCAACTGCTTCGATTGTACATGATGTTCCATACAACTATCCTGGAACAGATACCCCTGTTTACAACTGGGATAGAAGTTATTTTGGAAACATCACCATCCAATATGCGCTCCAACAATCACGTAACGTTACAGCCGTAGAAACCTTGAACAAAGTCGGTTTGGATAGAGCCAAGACCTTCCTAAATGGAATCGGTATTGACTATCCAGATATGCACTATGCCAACGCGATTTCAAGTAATACGACTGAGTCAAACAAAAAGTACGGAGCAAGTAGTGAGAAAATGGCTGCTGCTTACGCTGCTTTTGCTAACGGTGGTATCTACCATAAACCAATGTATATCAACAAAATCGTCTTTAGCGATGGTAGCTCAAAAGAATACGCTGATCCTGGTACTCGTGCCATGAAAGAGACGACCGCCTATATGATGACAGAAATGATGAAGACTGTCTTAGCATACGGAACTGGTCGTGGTGCTTATCTCCCTTGGCTACCTCAAGCTGGTAAGACTGGTACATCAAACTATACAGACGATGAAATTGAAAACTACATCAAAAACACAGGTTATGTCGCTCCAGACGAAATGTTTGTTGGTTATACTCGCAAATATTCAATGGCTGTATGGACAGGTTACTCAAACCGCCTTACTCCTATCGTTGGTGATGGCTTCTATGTTGCAGCTAAGGTCTACCGTTCAATGATAACTTATCTGTCTGAGGATAACAACCCTGGCGACTGGACTATGCCAGAAGGCCTCTATCGAAGTGGTGAGTTCGTCTTTAAAAACGGTGCTCGTTCTGCATGGACTGCTCCTGCTCCGCAACAGGCCCCAACACCAGAAAGTTCGAGCTCGACATCAGAAAGTTCAACTTCACAGTCAAGCTCAACTACTCCAAGCACGAATAATAGTGCAAACAATAATACCAATAACCAGCAACCAAATACAACGCCTGGTCAACAAAACCAGAACCAAAATCAGAATCCTCAACCAGCACAACCATAACATTTATCACCCGGATTTTTCTGGGTGATTTTTTCATAGCACTATTGCATTTATGTGCTTAACAAAAGCCTGAGAAGATGTCTTCTCAGGCTTTTTTTGTACTATAAACCTCATTGGGAAAGGTAGGAAACGGATTTCGTAATCTTGTTAAGAGGTTTTACTAAATACTAGTCTTTCTTTGTTTTTGCTACAAAGAGAGCAGATAGGGCTAGGCTAACACCTGCAAGGAAGAGGGCTGTGTCAGATTGACTCTCACCTGTTGCTGGCAAGCTTTGTTCAGCTGTTTCTCGCTTCGTCACTTCTTGTTTTAGTTCCGGTACCTTACCATCATCTGAAGCAAGTGAGCTAAGTTTAAACTCAGGTTTCTCTACTGTTGGAGCAGCTTGGTCTCCTACTGTCGATAATGGACCTGTGTATTCTGGCAATTCATGCACTAGAGCCATCACTGCATTGACACCGCCCTTGAACTCAGGTTTCTCTACTGTCGGAGCGGCTTGGTCTCCTACTGTCGCTACTGGGCCTGTGTACTCTGGAAGCTCATGTACCAAGGCTTCAACTGCATTGACACCGCCCTTGAACTCAGGTTTCTCTACTGTCGGAGCAGCTTGGTCTCCTACTGTCGCTACTGTGCCTGTGTACTCTGGAAGTTCATGTACTAGGGCTTCAACTGCATTGGCACCACCTGTGAATTCAGGAACCTCAAGAACGGGTGCTGGTTCTTCACCCTTGCTTGATTGGAGCGGTTCTTCTGTTAATTCTTGATGGAAGCTTGCCAATTCATAAAATTCTGCCTTGCCACCT